>NZ_JBSGDY010000044.1:0-41716 GCF_053602615.1 Micromonospora sp. NPDC004336 | reverse complement strand
GAGGGCGGCAGGTGGACCACCAGGGCCAGGTCGGCGAGGTGGGGGACGGGGAGCGTCGCCGCCGCCTGTGCCGTCTGGTCGCGGTGCAGGGACAGGGGCGCCGGCCTCGGCGGCCCGGGCGGCGGTCTCCGAGGCGGCGCGCGCGGTGAAGGCGGCCTCGATCTGCGTCAGCATGGCGTTCAGCGCCCGGGAGAGCCGGCCCAGCTCCGAGGTCGGGACGGGCTGCCCCTCCTCCGGGTCGGGCACCCGCCGGGTGAGGTCCCCACCGGCGATCGCGGCGGCCGTACGCTCGATCTCCACCAGCGGTTTCAGGCTGGTCCGGACGATCGCCGCGCCGATGGAGGCGAGCAGGATCAGCACCGCGCCGCCGACCAGCAGGTCTATCCAGACCAGGCGCTTGACCGCCAGGTCGACGTCGGTGAGGTGCTGCCCGACGGCCAGGACCTCACCGTCGGGGAGCTGGGTGTAGAGCATCCGCCAGCGGGACCTGTGGTCCTGCGAGGTGACGGTGCGCGGCTCGCCGGTCTCCTCGGCGAAGCCCGCGATGGTGTCGGGGAGCCGTGGCAGCTGCTCGGGCCGGAAGTTGCGGTTGTCGTACACGGGCGACATCACCCGGCCCGGCTGGGCCAGGGCGACCATGAAGTCGCTGGGCAGCACCGTGCCGCCCGTCCTGCCCTCCTTGTAGAGGTTGAGCACCGCGTCGACCGAGCGGGTGGTGCCGCGCAGCTCCCCGTCGACCTGCTCGATGAGGTAGCCGCGGAGGAAGACGGTGGTCAGCGAGCTGATCACCAGGAGGGCGGCGGCGACCAGGGCGAGCACCGAGGCGACCAGCTTGACCCGCAGCGGGACGCCGCGCAGCCACGTCTTCCCCTGGTGTACGGGGTTCACGCCGCCGGCTTGCGCAGCACGTAGCCCACGCCCCGCAGCGTGTGGATCAGCCGGGGCTGGGTGTTGTCCACCTTGCGGCGCAGATAGGAGATGTACGACTCGACGATGTTGTCGTCGCCGCGGAAGTCGTAGTTCCACACGTGGTCGAGGATCTGCGCCTTGGACAGCACCCGGTTGGCGTTCAGCATCAGGTAGCGCAGCAGCTTGAACTCGGTCGGCGACAGCTGCACCCGCTGGCCGGCCCGGTGCACCTCGTGGGTCTCCTCGTCCAGCTCCAGGTCGGCGAAGGTGAGCCGGGAGGGCGCCTGCTCGCCGGTGCTGGTGCGCCGCAGCACCGCCCGGATCCGGGCGGTCAGCTCCTCCAGGCTGAACGGCTTGGTGACGTAGTCGTCGCCGCCCAGGGTGAGCCCGCGGATCTTGTCGTCGGTGGCGTCGCGGGCGGTGAGGAAGACCACCGGGGTGCGGGTGCCGCCCTCGCGCAGCATCCGGATGACCTCGAAGCCGTCCAGGTCGGGCAGCATCACGTCCAGCACGACGAGGTCGGGCCGGTGGTCCTTGGCGGCGTGCAGGGCGGCGCTGCCGCTGGTCGCGGTGGCCACGTCGAAGCCCGCGAAGCGCAGGCTCGCGGAGAGCAGTTCGAGGATGTTGGGGTCGTCCTCGACGACGAGCAGTCGCGCCTCGGTCTGGGTAGCGGCCATGCCGCCCATCATCCGTGCTCTGGCTGCGCCCGCGCTGGGCGCTCGCTGGAAAAAGCCTGTGAGACCGGTGGGGCCGAGTGGAGCCGCCCCCGCGCCGGCGCCCGGCGTCAGCGCAGCAGCCGGCGCAGGCCGTCCAGCGCGCCGTCGAGCAGCCGGATCGCCGTACGCACCTGGGTGTCGGTGAGTCGACGGGACCGCACCAGGGCACCCACCTCGACGGTGAAGGCGGCCAGCCGCTGGTCGAACTCGGCGAGCGGGGCCGGCTGCGGCGCGGTCGGGTGGGTCGCGGCGGACACCGGACCGGGCATCGGGGGCGTCGACCGGGCCCGGCGGGACTGTCGGGCCGCCTCCCGCAGCTCCCGCTTCAGGTCGCGGACGGAGCCGCGTACCTCGTCCCGGATCTCCCCGGCCAGGGTGGCCAGGTCCTCGACGGAGGCCGCGATGTCGGACTCCAGGGCGGTCAGCTCGCCGGCCCGGTGGCGCAGCTCGGCGCGGCCGGCGTCGGTGATCTCGTAGACCTTGCGGCCGCCGACGGCGGTGTGGGTGACGAGCCCGTCGGCCTCCAGGCGTTGCAGCCGGGGGTAGATGGTGCCGGCGCTGGGCGCGTAGAGGCCGAGGAAGCGCTCCTCCAGCAGGCGGATCAGCTCGTAGCCGTGCTTCGGGCCGTCGTCGAGGAGTTTGAGCAGGTAGAGCCGGAGCCGCCCGTGACTGAACACGGCGGTCACGGCAGCTCCTCCTCGTCGGTGCCCGCGGGGCGGGCGAGCAGCGCGATGCTGCCCGACGTGGCGGACGCCCAGAGCCTACCCTCGCCCGTGCCGAGCACTCCCTCGCTGTCGACCACGGCCCCGGGCGCGGCGCTGCCCCGCACCTGGGCGAAGCCGCTGGTGATCCGGCCCGCGGTGGTGTGCAGGCGGACGGCGAGGTCGCTGTCCGCACGGACCCGGACGGTGATGGCGCCGGAGATCGTGCTGAGCCGGATGTCGCTGCGCCGGGGGTTGTCCAGGTCGCAGGTGATGGCTCCGGAGACGGTCCGAGCGCGCACCTGCCCGGCCGCGCTGTCGGCGAGGGTCACCTCGCCCGAGACCGTCTCCAGGTCGAGGTCGCCCGTCACGCCGAGCGCCTCGACCGGCCCCGACGTGATCTTGGCGGAGGTGTCGCCGCGCAGCCCCATCAGCGTGATCCGGCCCGCCGTCACCTCTACCCGGGTGCGGCCCCGCAGGCCCGACGCGACCAGCGAGCCGTCGACCAGCTCCAGGTCGGCCAGGGCGTCGGCGGGGACCGCGACGGAGACGTCGGCCCGGAGCAGCCGGGCCAGGGGCCCCAGCCACCAGGCGAACTCCGACCACCGCCGGTGCCGCTCCTGGCGCACGGAGAGCCGGCCGTCGCGGTGCTCCACCAGGATCGGGCGGCGACCGACCCGGGTGACGTCGACCCGGGCCGGGCCGTCGGTGGCCACGACGTTGAGGTTGCCGCCGAGCAGTCGGACGTCGAGCCGGGTGACCGGCTCGTCAAGGGTGAGCCGCTGCGGGGCGGCCACGGTCCAGCCGGTCACGGTGCCCTCCTTCCGGCGACGCGCCGGAGGCGGCGCGGCGATGTCACGACAGTAACGCGATACATCGCGATAGGGCAAGCGCGACGTTCGGCCGCCGGAGTCAGGCGGCCAGGCCCGGCCGCCGGGCGCCGGCGGGACAGCACGACCCGGGCGCCGCGGGGACAGCAGGAGCGGGACGTCGCCGGGACGGCACGACCGGGACGTCGCCGGGACAGCAGGACCGGGACGTCGCCGGGACAGCAGGACCGGGGCGTCGCCGGCCGGGCGGGCGGCGGCACCGGGTGCACGGCCGACTCGGCCGCCCGGGCGAGCAGCCGCCGGGACGGCGGCCCGTGGCGACGCCCACGGGCGGGCGTGCGACGCTGCCGTGGCGGGCCGGCGACGGGGCCGGGCGCCACGCCACGCCACGCCTCACGCCACGCCACGCCACGCCACGCCACGCCACGCCACGCCACGGAGGATGTTCGATGATCATCGAGTCGCGCTTCAACGGGCCGCCCGGCTCGGGAAACGGCGGCTGGAGCGCGGGGGTGTTCGCCGCCGCGTCCGGCGTCGCCGGGCCGGTCGAGGTGACGCTGCGCCGGCCGCCGCCGCTGGAGACCCCGCTGACCGTGGTCGACGGGGAGGTGCGCGATCCCGACGGCGCGGTCGTCGCGCAGGTCCGCCCGGCGGAGGACACCCGGACGGTCGTGCCGACGGTGGACCTGCCGACGGCGCGGGCCGCCTCGGCGGCGTACCCCGGACTGATGGACCACCCCTTCCCCGGCTGCTACGTCTGCGGCCCCGACCGGCCCGACGGGCTGCGGATCTTCCCCGGCCGGCTGCCGGACGGCCGGACCGCCGCGCCGTTCCGGGTGCCCGACCCGGTCGCCCCCGCCACGGTCTGGGCCGCGCTGGACTGCCCGGGCGGCTGGGCGGTCATCGCCCCCGGCCGGCCGTACGTCCTCGGTAGGATCGCGGCGACGGTCGCGGCGCTGCCGGAGCCGGGCGACGAGTGCGTGGTGACCGGCGCGACGGTCGGCGGCGAGGGCCGCAAGGCGCTCGTGCACACCAGCCTGTACGCCCCCGACGGCACGCTCCTGGCCTGGGCCCGCGCGACCTGGATCGCCGTCGCGGCCCACGCCGGCTGATCCCCCTCGGGGAGGACGGCCTCCTGCCTGAGGCGGAGATGGATCTACGGAGCGCGCCTGATTGACCTGCTTGCGCCGGCCCGCCACGCTGTGTCACGGCGTACCCCGACGCCCCCGCACGAAGGAGAGCAATGACTGACGGGCAGCGAAGCCCCACAGGCGAGGGTCAGATCGTGGTGTCCGGCCTGACGAAGCAGTACAAGAACGTCCGGGCCGTGAACAACCTGTCCTTCACCGTCGAACCGGGGCGGGTGACCGGGTTCCTCGGCCCCAACGGCGCCGGCAAGACCACCACCCTGCGCATGCTGCTGAACCTCGTCACCCCCACCGGCGGGGAGGCGACCATCAGCGGCCGTCGGTACGCCGACCTGACCGACCCGCTGCGGCACGTCGGCGCGGTGCTGGAGGCGTCCAGCGCGCACAAGGGCCGCACCGGCATCAACCACCTGCGGGTGATCTGCGCGGCGGCGGGGCTGCCGAAGCGGCGGGCCGACGAGGCGCTGGCGCTGGTCGGGCTCACGCCGGCGGCCAACCGCAAGTTCAAGGGCTACTCGCTGGGCATGAAGCAGCGGCTCGGCATCGCCGCCGCGATGGTCGGCGACCCCCGCGTGCTGATCCTCGACGAGCCGGCCAACGGGCTGGACCCGGAGGGCATCCGGTGGATGCGCGGCTTCCTCAAGAACCTCGCGCACGAGGGCCGCACCGTGCTGGTCTCCAGCCACCTGCTGTCGGAGATGCAGCTGCTCGCCGACGACGTGGTGATCATCGCCGCCGGCCAGCTCGTCCGGCAGGGCACGGTCGAGCACGTCATCGGGTCGATGGCGCAGGGCGTCCGGGTCCGGGTGCGCACCCCGCAGGCCGACGCGCTGACCGCCGCGCTGAAGGAGGGGTCGGCCACCGTCGAGGTCGACGAGCACGGCGTCCTGCTGGTGGGCGGCGTGGACGCCCCGACCGTGGGCCGGGTCGCCCTGACCGCCGGCGTCGAACTGCACGAACTGACCACGGAACGGCCCGACCTGGAACGGGTCTTCCTGGAGCTGACGGCCGGGAAGGCGGGCATCCGATGAACCTCGTCCGATCCGAGCTGCTCAAGATCCGCACCACCAGCACCTGGTGGTGGCTGGCCATCGGCGCGTTCCTGTCGATCGTGCTCGCCTTCGCCTTCAACGCCTGGGTCGCCGACGAGACCCTCAGCGGCAAGGGCGAGAACCTGGGCGTCACCGGCGACCAGGCGACCGCGGCGGCGCAGGCCGCCAACCTCTACACCTCCGGTCAGTACCTCGGCCTGATGTTCGTGATGCTCATCGGCATCCTGATGGTCACCAACGAGTTCTTCCACCAGACGGCGACCACGACGTTCCTGTCCACGCCGCGGCGCACTGCGGTGATCCTCAGCAAGCTCGTCGCGGCCAGCCTGCTGGGCTTCGCCTTCTGGCTGGTGACCACGGTGATCGACCTGATCGCCGGCGCCACGTTCCTGTCCCTCAACGACCACGGCACCCTGCTCGGCGAGTGGGCCGTGCAGCGGGCGCTGCTGCTCAACCTGCTGGCGTACGCGATCTGGACCGTCCTCGGCGTCGGCATCGGCACCCTGATCACCAACCAGCTCGGCGCGGTGATCACCTCCGCGGTGCTCTACCTGGTCGGCACGCAGGTGGTGGGGCTGCTCTTCCTGCTGCTGGCGAACGTGCTGGACAACGAGGCCGTGGTGAAGTGGCAGGTGATCTGGCCGGCCGTCGCCTCGACGGTCATGGTGAGCGACGGCCAGACGGACTTCACCCCCGCGTGGTGGGTCGGCGCGCTCGTGCTGATCGGCTACGCGGTGGTCAGCGGGGCCGTCGGCATCCTGATCACCCGCCGTCGGGACGTCTCCTGACGCGATCGGGCGACGGAGGCGGGGGCGGTGCGCGGCATCGCCCCCGCCTCCGTTTTCTGCCGGGCCTGGGGGTGCCGGCGTCCGCTCCCTGCCAAGCGCCGGCGAGGCCACGGGTCCTTACCAGCAGCCGACCGGACACGCAGCGTTTGGCGAACTTCTGGCATCTTCTGTGAAACCGGCCACGGGACGGAGGCGGAAATGCCTGCGGGATCCGCACGGCGTAGCCTGGGAGCCGTCTCGTGTGCGCTCGCAGGCAGGGCGTCACCCGGACGTCGCGTGACACACAAACCCGCGTGAAAGAGGCGATTACCGGCCGTGTCGACCCAGCAGACTTCGCAGGAGAACCCACTGGCGGGTTTCGGTCCGAACGAGTGGATCGTCGAGGAGATGTACCAGCGTTACCTCGCCGACCCCACGAGCGTCGATTCGGCCTGGCACGACTTCTTCGCGGACTACCGCCCGGCGCCGGGCGCCGGCACGCCCCGCGCCGAGCAGCCGGCCCCGAAGCCGGCCGCCGAGCCGGAGCCCGCCGGTCAGCAGGAGGCGACCGCGAAGGTCGCGCAGCCGACCGGGCAGAAGCCCGCCGAGAAGAAGCCGGCCGAGAAGAAGCCCGAGGCCAAGCCCGAGAAGCCCGCCGCCAAGGCCGCCCCCGCCAAGCCGGCGGCCGCGAAGGCGGCCCCGGCCAAGCCCGCGCCGGCCAAGCCGACCGCGACCGGTCCGCAGACCACCCCGCTGCGCGGCGTGGCGGCGAAGATCGTCCAGAACATGGACGCCTCGCTGGCCGTGCCGACCGCCACCAGCGTGCGCGCCGTCCCGGCCAAGCTGCTGGTCGACAACCGCATCGTGATCAACAACCACCTCACCCGTGGGCGCGGTGGCAAGGTCAGCTTCACCCACCTCATCGGCTACGCGATGGTCCGCGCGCTGGTGGCCCACCCGGAGATGAACAACTCCTTCGCCGAGGTCGACGGCAAGCCGGCCATGGTGCGGCCGGAGCACGTCAACCTCGGCATCGCGATCGACCTGGTCAAGCCGGACGGCAGCCGCAACCTGGTGGTCCCGTCCATCAAGGCCTGCGAGCAGATGGACTTCCGGCAGTTCTGGCAGGCGTACGAGGACGTGGTCCGGCGCGCCCGCCGCAACGAGCTGACCATGGAGGACTACTCCGGCACCACGATCTCGCTGACCAACCCCGGCGGCATCGGCACCGTGCACTCGATGCCGCGGCTCATGCAGGGGCAGAGCGCGATCATCGGCGTCGGCGCGATGGAATACCCGGCCCCCTACCAGGGCATGTCCGAGGCCACCCTGGCCGAGCTCGCGGTCAGCAAGGTCATCACCCTGACCAGCACGTACGACCACCGGATCATCCAGGGCGCGCAGTCCGGCGAGTTCCTCAAGGTCATGCACGAGCTGCTGCTGGGCGAGCACGGCTTCTACGACCAGGTCTTCACCTCGCTGCGCATCCCCTACGAGCCCGTGCGCTGGGTGCGCGACGTCGCGGTCAACAACGAGGGCCAGATCAACAAGACGGCGCGGGTGCACGAGCTGATCCACGCCTACCGGGTGCGCGGGCACCTGATGGCCGACACCGACCCGCTCGAGTTCAAGATCCGCAAGCACCCCGACCTGGACGTGCTCCAGCACGGGCTGACCCTGTGGGACCTGGACCGCGAGTTCCCGGTCAACGGCTTCGCCGGCAAGCAGCGGATGAAGCTGCGCGACATCCTCGGCGTGCTGCGCGACTCGTACTGCCGCCGCGTCGGCGTCGAGTACATGCACATCCAGGACCCGGAGGAGCGGCGCTGGATCCAGGAGCGGATCGAGCGCAAGTACGAGAAGCCGTCCCCGGACGAGCAGAAGCACGTGCTCAACCGGCTCAACGCCGCCGAGGCGTTCGAGACCTTCCTGCAGACCAAGTACGTCGGTCAGAAGCGCTTCTCGCTGGAGGGCGGCGAGTCGCTGATCCCGCTGCTCGGCGAGGTGCTGGAGGCCTCCGCCGAGGGCGGGCTGGACGAGGTCGTCATCGGCATGGCCCACCGGGGCCGGCTCAACGTGCTGGCCAACATCGTCGGCAAGCCGTACGAGAAGATCTTCTCGGAGTTCGAGGGGCACCTGGACCCGCGCTCCACGCAGGGCTCCGGCGACGTGAAATACCACCTCGGCCAGAACGGCAAGTTCACCACGCCGGCCGGCGACCACTCGGTCAAGGTTTCCGTGGTGGCGAACCCGTCGCACCTGGAGGCCGTCGACCCGGTGCTGGAGGGCATCGTCCGGGCCAAGCAGGACCGGATAGACCTCAAGCTGGAGGGCTACACCGTGCTGCCGCTCGCGGTGCACGGCGACGCCGCCTTCGCCGGTCAGGGCGTGGTGGCCGAGACGCTCAACCTCTCCCAGCTGCGCGGCTACCGCACGGGCGGCACGGTGCACGTGGTGGTCAACAACCAGGTCGGCTTCACCACCGCCCCGGAGTACAGCCGCTCCAGCCTCTACAGCACCGACGTCGCCCGGATGATCCAGGCGCCGATCTTCCACGTCAACGGCGACGACCCCGAGGCCGTGGTCCGGGTCGCCCGGCTGGCCTTCGAATACCGCCAGGCGTTCAACAAGGACGTCGTCATCGACATGGTCTGCTACCGCCGGCGCGGGCACAACGAGGGCGACGACCCGTCGATGTCCAACCCGCAGATGTACAAGATCATCGACTCGAAGCGGTCGGTCCGGAAGCTCTACACCGAGGAGCTGATCGGGCGCGGCGACATCACCGTCGAGGACGCGGAGGAGCTGCTGCGCGACTACCAGTCGCAGCTGGAGCGGGTCTTCAAAGCCACCCGCGACGCGGCCACCACGCCGCGCCAGCTCAGCCGCCCCAAGCGGGAGGACGAGCCGGAGCCGCAGGTCGACACCGCCACCGACGCCGCCGTCGTGAAGGCCGTCGGCGAGGCGCACGTCAGCCTGCCGGAGGGCTTCACCCCGCACAAGCGGATCCAGCAGCTGCTCGACCGGCGCGCCAAGATGTCCGTCGAGGGCAACATCGACTGGGGCTTCGGCGAGATCATCGCGTTCGGCTCGCTGCTGCACGACGGGGTCACCGTCCGGCTGGCCGGTCAGGACTCCCGCCGGGGCACCTTCGTGCAGCGGCACGCCGCCGTGGTCGACGCGCAGACCGGCGAGGACCACCTCCCCCTCCAGTCGCTGACCGGCGACGGCGAGCGGTCCCGCTTCTTCGTGCACGACTCCCTGCTCAGCGAGTACGCGGCGATGGGCTTCGAGTACGGCTACTCGGTGGAGAACGTCAACGCGCTGGTCTGCTGGGAGGCGCAGTTCGGCGACTTCGTCAACGGCGCCCAGTCGGTGATCGACGAGTTCATCTCCTCGGGCGAGGTGAAGTGGGGCCAGCGCTCCGCGGTGACCCTGCTGCTGCCGCACGGCCACGAGGGCCAGGGCCCCGACCACACCTCCGGCCGGCCGGAGCGGTTCCTCCAGATGTGCGCCGAGGACAACATGCGGGTGGCCATCCCGACCACCCCGGCGAACTACTTCCACCTGCTGCGCCGGCAGGCGCTCTCGCCGAAGCGCAAGCCGCTCGTGGTGTTCACGCCGAAGTCGCTGCTGCGGCACAAGCTCTGCGTCTCCCCGGTCGAGGACTTCACCACCGGCACCTTCTCGCCGGTGCTGCCCGACTCCGGGGCCCCGGCGCCGGAGCAGGTCAAGCGGGTGCTGCTCTGCTCGGGCAAGGTCTACTACGACCTGTTCCAGGCCCGGCAGGAGCGGGGGGTCACCGACACCGCGATCATCCGGCTGGAGCAGCTCTACCCGCTGCCGGTGGAGGAGATCCGGGCCGCTCTGGCGGCCTACCCGAACGCCGAGGACTACGCCTGGGTGCAGGAGGAGCCGGCCAACCAGGGCGCCTGGTCGTTCGTCGCGCTCAACCTGCTGGAGCACCTGGCCGACGTCCGGCTGCGCCGCATCTCCCGGCCGGCGGCCGCCGCACCGGCCGTCGGCTCGGCCAAGATGCACGAGGTCGAGCAGGCCGCGCTGATCGAGGCGGCCCTGCCCCGCCCGTGACCTGAGCACAGCGCCGACCGGGGCAGGGACCGTCACCACGACGGCTCTGCCCCGGTCGCCGTCCGGCCCCCGCGCCACTCGGACCACGCACGCCGGCCCGTGGCGGCCGGGGCGGATCCCGCACCGCGACAACGACGAACGAGGAACGGACAGCATGTACTTCACCGACCGCGGTATCGAGGAACTGGTCGAGCGCCGGGGCGACGAGCAGGTCAGCATGGAGTGGCTGGGCGAGCGCCTGCGCGACTTCGTCGACCTGAACCCGGAGTTCGAGACGCCGATCGAGCGCTTCGCCACCTGGCTGGCCCGCCTCGACGACCCCGACGACGAGTAACCCACCCACCCCGGCGCCCTCGCCGACGCCCACCCTCGTTGATCACGAAGTTGTCGCCGTCCGCTTTGGCGCCGCCGACGACAACTTGATGATCGACGAGAGAGGGCGAAGGACCCGGGCCGGGGATCCGAAGATCTTCTAGGGTGGGTGCGTGGCGCGCAGTGTGTACGTGACCAGTGTGGGGTCCGGCGGCGGGAAGTCGACCGTCGCCCTCGGTCTCGCGGAGTTGTTGTCCCGGCAGGTCGAGCGGATCGGCGCGTTCCGGCCACTGGTCGGCGGGCACGGCCCCGACCCGATCCTCGCCCTGCTCGGCGACCGCTACCGGATCGAGCTGCCGCTGGCCGACCTGAGCGGCACCACGTACGCCGAGGCGACCGCGCTCGTCGCCGACGGGCGGCGCGAGGAGCTCATCAGCGGCATCGTCGAGCGCTACCGGGAGGTCGAGCGGCGCTGCCCCGCCGTGGTCGTGGTGGGCAGCGACTTCGCCGACGGCGGTGACGGGGCCGGCCCCCGCGAGCTGGCCTTCAACGCCCGGCTGGCCACCGAGTTCGGCAGCGTCGTGGTGCCCGTGGTCGACGGCTTCGGGCAGGAGCCGGCGGCGATCGCGGCGGCGGCGCGCGGGGCGTACCACGATCTGGCGGACCTCGGGGCCACGGTGCTCGCGGTGATCGCCAACCGGGTGCCGGGCCCGATGACGCTGCCGGAGCTGCCCGTGCCCACGTACGCCATCCCGGAGGTGCCGACCGTGTCGGCGCCGACGGTGGCCGAGGTGGCGGCGGCGCTCGGCGCCACCCTGCTGGCCGGGGACGACGACGCGCTCGGCCGCGACGTGCTCGACTACGTGGTCGGGGCGGCGCACGTGCCGACCCTGCTGGACCACCTCACCGACGGCGCCCTGGTGATCATGCCCGGCGACCGGGACGACCTGCTGGTGGCCACGAGCGCCGCGCACGTGGCCGGCCAGGTGTCGGTCGCCGGGATGGTGCTCACCCTCGGCGAGCAGCCGGATCCGCGGGCGATGCGGCTGGTGGAGGGGCTCAAGCCCGGCCTCGCCGTGCTCTCGGTGACCAGCGACAGCTACGACACGGTGGCCGCGTCCAGCCGGATCGAGGGCCGGCCCAGCGCCGACAACCCGCGCAAGGTGGAGGCAGCGCTCGGCGCGTTCGAGCGCTGCGTGGACACCGACGACCTCGCCCGCCGGCTGCGGGTCAGCCGCTCCGAGCGGGTCACCCCGCTGATGTTCGAGTACGACCTGATCGACCGGGCCCGGACGCGCCGCCGCCACCTCGTGCTGCCCGAGGGGGCGGAGGAGCGGATCCTGCGGGCGACGGAGATCCTGCTGCGCCGGGGCGTCGCCGACATCACCCTGCTCGGGCGCCCCGACGACATCGCCCGGCGGACCCGCGAGCTGGGCATCGACATCGGCGGCGCGCGAATCGTCGACCCGGTGACCAGCGAGTGGCGCGACGGGTTCGCCGCCACGTACGCCGAGCTGCGCGCCCACCGGGGGATCACCGTCGAGCTGGCGCACGACATCGTCGCCCAGCCGAACTACTTCGGCACCCTGATGGTGCAGACCGGGCACGCCGACGGGATGGTCTCCGGCGCGACCCACACCACCGCCGCCACCATCCGCCCCGCCTTCGAGATCATCCGCAACGTGCCGGGCGTCTCGGTCGCCTCCAGCGTCTTCTTCATGCTGCTCGCCGACCGGGTGCTGGTCTACGGCGACTGCGCGGTCAACCCCGACCCGGACGCCGCCCAGCTCGCCGACATCGCCATCTCCTCGGCGGACACGGCCGCCCGGTTCGGCATCGAGCCCCGGGTCGCCATGCTCTCCTACTCCACCGGCAGCTCCGGGGCGGGCGCCGACGTGGAGAAGGTCGCGGCGGCCACCAAGCTCGTCCGGGAGCGCCGGCCCGACCTGCTCGTCGAGGGGCCCATCCAGTACGACGCGGCCATCGACCCGGCGGTGGCGGCGACGAAGCTGCCCGGCAGCGAGGTCGCCGGCCGGGCCACGGTCTTCGTCTTCCCGGACCTGAACACGGGCAACAACACGTACAAGGCGGTGCAGCGCTCCGCCGGGGCGGTGGCCGTCGGGCCGGTCATGCAGGGGCTGCGGCGGCCGGTGAACGACCTGTCCCGGGGCGCCACCGTGCCGGACATCGTGAACACCGTGGCGATCACCGCCATCCAGGCCGCCGCCACCGAGGAGTCGTCATGAACACGCCCGTCGACGGTGCCCCCGCCTCGCGGGGGGCGGGCCGGGTGCTCGTGCTCAACTGCGGGTCGTCGTCGGTCAAGTACCGGCTCTTCGACGGCGACCGGGTGCTCGACAAGGGCACCGTGGAGCGGGTCGGCGAGCCCGGTGGCGGCCCGGCCGACCACGACGCCGCCGTCCGGCAGATCCTCGCCGGGCTCGACCTGACCGGGCTGACCGCCGTCGGGCACCGCGTCGTGCACGGGGGGAAGCGCTTCGGCGAGCCCGTCCTGGTCGACGACGCGGTGCTGGCCGCGATCCGCGACCTGGTCCCGCTCGCGCCGCTGCACAACCCCGCGAACCTGGCCGGCATCGAGGTCGCCCTGGCCGCGCTGCCGGACGTGCCGCAGGTCGCCGTCTTCGACACCGCGTTCCACACCACGCTCCCCGAGGCCGCCGCGACCTACGCGGTCGAGCGGGCCACCGCCGAGCGGTACGGCATCCGGCGGTACGGCTTCCACGGCACCTCGCACGCGTACGTGTCCCGGCGCACCGCCGAACTGCTCGGCCGGCCGTACGCGGAGGTCAACACGATCACCCTGCACCTGGGCAACGGGGCCAGCGCCTGCGCGGTGGCCGGCGGCCGGAGCGTGGCCACCTCGATGGGGATGTCCCCGCTGGAGGGCCTGGTGATGGGCACCCGCAGCGGCGACCTGGACCCGACCGTGATCTTCCACCTGCGCCGGGAGGGCGGGCTCTCCGTCGACGAGATCGACGACCTGCTCAACCACCGCAGCGGCCTGCTGGGGCTGGCCGGCGCCAACGACATGCGCGAGGTGCTGACGCGCCGGGCGGCCGGCGACCCGGCGGCGACGCTCGCCTTCGACGTCTACTGCCGGCGGATCACCGGCTACGTCGGGGCGTACTACGCCCTGCTCGGCCGGGTGGACGCGGTCACCTTCACGGCCGGCGTCGGCGAGCACGCCGCGCCGGTGCGCGCCGCCGCGCTCGCCGGCCTGGAGCGGCTCGGCATCGCGGTCGACCCGGAGCGCAACGCCGGCGGCGGCGACCGGGTCATCTCGCCCGAGGGGGCCGAGGTGACGGTCTGCGTCGTCGGCACCGACGAGGAACGCGAGATCGCCCTCCAGACCCGCGCGGTCGTCGAGGCCGCCGGCTGAAGCGATCCGCCGGCGTTCGGGAGCGGCGGCGGAGGGCGCAGGCGTCGCGGCGGGACCGCGCAGGCGTCGCGGCGGGACCGCGCAGGCGTCGCGGCCGGGCGACGGCGGGACTCAGCCCAGGGCGAGCCAGGCGAGCAGGGCGACCAGCACGACAGCGACGACCGCCGCGCCGGCGAGCAGCGGCGTGCGGGACGGGGCGGCGGGCGCCTCGGGTTCGGCGGTGTTGGCGAAGGCGCGGAAGGCCTCGGTGTTGCCGCTGGGGTCGGTCTGGTTCTCAGGCATGCCGGTGACCCTAGTCAAACCGCTCCCCTGTCGCCGTCCCGCACGCGCCCGGGCGCGGCAGGTCCGGCCGGCCGGTCGACCCGATCCGGCCCGGGTGGCGGGACGGTCCGGACCGGACGGCGGGGACGATCCGGGCAGCCGGCCGCCTACCGTGAAACGGTGGGGATCAAGCGGCTGTTCGCCGTGCTGACGACGGCGCTGCTGGCGGGCTGCGCGCCGGCCACCGCCGCGCCCGGCGCCGGCGCGCCGCCGGCCCGCCCGGCCCCCGCGGTGGCATACGCCGTCGGGGTACGCACGTTCACCGTCGACCCCGCCTCCGCGCGGCCGTTGCCGGTGACCGTCTGGTACCCGGCGGACGACGACGGGGTGGCGGCGGGGCGGTTCCCGGTGGTGGTCTACAGCCACGGGCTGGACAGCCTGCCCGAGTTGCACGCGGGGCTGACCGCCCGCTGGGCCGCCGCCGGGTTCGTGGTGGCCGCCCCGGCCTACCCGCACACCCGGCGCGGCGCGCACCGGTTCAGCCGCGCCGACGTACGCCGCCAGCCCGCCGACGGCTGGCGGCTGATCCGGCACCTGGTGCGGCTCGACGCCCGGGACGGCGACCCGCTCGCCGGGCACCTCGACGTCACCCGGTTCGCCGCCGCCGGCCACTCGGCGGGCGGCTTCACCACGTCGGGCATGTTCACCTCGGGCCGGTCGGGGCGGCTGCGGGCCGGCATCGTGATCGCCGGCGGCGGGACGGCCGGCAGCTTCGCCGGCCCGCCGGCGCCCCTGCTGTTCGTACACGGCACGGCCGACCCGATCGTGCCGGCGTCGGTCGGACGCGCCGCATACCATCGCACCGGCGGGCCGGCGGCCTTCCTGAGCCTGCTCGGGCAGGGCCACGGCGAGTACCTGACCCCCGGGCGGCCCGGCTTCGACCAGGTCCTGGCCACCACCACCGACTTCCTCCGCTGGGCCCTCTACGGCGACCCGGCCGCCGGCCGCCGCCTGCCCGGCGACGCCCGCTCCCCCGGGGTGACGGTCTACGAGACCCGCCCCGCCCGCTGAACCCGGGGACGCCGACGCCCGCTCCCCCGGGGGGCGACCGTCCGCGACCCACCCCGCCCGCTGAGACCCGGGACGCCGACGCCCCCCGGGGGCGACCGTCCACGACCCACCCCGCCCGCTGAACCGGCGGACGGCGGCGACCGGGGCGGTGGGGCTACGTTGGCGGGGTGGACGATCTCGCGAGGCGGCAACTGGACAGCATCGCCGAGCTGACCGAGGCGGCGTCGGCGGCGGGCGTCGAGGTGTGGCTGCGGGGCGGGTGGGCGATGGACTTCCTCCTCGGCGAGGTGACCCGCCCGCACGTCGACGTCGACTGGTACTGCTGGGCCGCCGACGCGCGGCGGCTGGCCGAGCTGCTCCACGCCCGCGGCTGGCGGCCCGATCCGACGATGCCCGTCGACCTGCAACTCGACCTGCTCCGCGACGGCGTCGAGGTGAGCGTCGCGTACCTGGCGCGGGACCCCGCCGGGCGGGTCGTGGTGGGCGCCGGGCCGTGGGCGGGCACC
Source organism: Micromonospora sp. NPDC004336 (assembly GCF_053602615.1). Taxonomy (NCBI): domain Bacteria; kingdom Bacillati; phylum Actinomycetota; class Actinomycetes; order Micromonosporales; family Micromonosporaceae; genus Micromonospora; species Micromonospora sp. NPDC004336. The sequence goes on along the minus strand of NZ_JBSGDY010000044.1, from coordinate 25,954 downwards.
GCGCTGCCCGACGGGATGCTGGCCGGCCCGCCCGGTCGGATCGGCCCGCTGACCGTCCCGGTGATCTCGGTCGCCGCCCAGATCGAGTTCAAGGAGATGTTCCCCGTCTGGATGCCGGACCGGCCCCGCCGGGCGAAGGACACCGCCGACCTCGCCCGCCTGCGCGTCACCCGCGTCGCAGAGGGGCGGTCATGATCGGTTGACGCCCCGCCGGGCCTGGGAGCGCGTCCCGCCCGGGTCCGCGTCAACCGATCATGGGTGGGACCGGCGGGTGGCGACGAGCACACCGGCCGATCACCGGAGGGTGGGGCACGCCGCGAGGCACAATCGATCCCATGCCGCCTCGCGTCACCCCCGCCCTGCTCGCGACCGCCCTGCTCGCCGCCGGCCTGGTCGGCTGCTCCCGCGACGCCGGGTCGGCCCCGCAGGCGGCGCCGCAGCCGACCGCCCCGCCCCCGCAGGCAGCCGTCCCCACCCCGCGGGTACCCGCCGGCACCGCGCCCGCCAAGGCATTCGCCGTCGGCGTACGGCAGCTGAAGCTGAACCGCGACGGAGACCGGCCGCTGCCGGTGACCGTGTGGTACCCGGCGGCGGGGAAGGCCGGCGGGCAGCCGCAGCGGTCGGCGGCGGCTGCCGAGGGCAGGTTTCCCGTCGTCATGTTCAGCCACGGCCTGAACGGACGACCGGCCGACTACGAGACGCTGCTCACCCGCTGGACGGCGGCCGGGTTCGTGGTGGCCGCGCCGACCTTCCCGCACACGGCCCGGGGCGGCGACGGCAACGTGCTGGACGTGCTCAACCAGCCCGCCGACGTGTCGTACGCGCTGACCCGGGTGCTCGCCCTCGACGCCCAGGCCGGCGACCCGCTGCGCGGCCGGCTGGCCACGGACCGGGTGGCGGCGGCCGGGCACTCGGCGGGCGGGGTGACCACGATCGGCCTCTTCACGGCCGGCCGGGACGAGCGGCTGGACGCGGGCGTGGTCTTCGCCGGCACCGCGCTCGGCGTCGGCACCGCCTTCGCGGGCGCCGCCGCCCCGCAGCTCTTCGTGCACGGCGAGGCCGACGAGGTGGTCGAGTACGCCGCCGGGCGGGCCGCCTACGACAAGGTGCCCTGGCCGAAGGCCATGCTGAGCCTGTCGAAGGGCGACCACGGCCGGGCCCTGCTCAGCGACGGCGTCGCGCTGCGGGTGGTCTCGGACACCACGATCGAGTTCCTGCGCTGGTCCCTCTACGGCGACGAGGCCGCCAAGGGGCGCATCCCCACCGACGCCGCCCGCGACGACATCGCCACCCTCGACAACCGCCTCTGACCGGCCGCCCGGCTTGCCCCGGGCCCCGCCGGGCACGCTGATGCCGCTGCCCACAAGATCCGCACAACTACCCGGAAACAGTGGCCTCCCCCGCGCCGGGAGACCACTGTTTCGCGGAAATAGTGGCCTCCCCCGCGCCGGGAGGCCACTATTTCCGCGAAAGAGCGCGATCCCACCGCCCAGAGCGCGGCGCGCGGGGAGGTGGCGTCAGGCGGTGTGGTCGACGACGACCTTGCCGAAGACATCGCCGGAGTGCAGGCGGGCGAAGGCGTCGGCGACCCTGCTGAACGGGACCACGCTGTCCACCACCGGACGCACGCCCCGCTCGGCGCAGAACGCGAGCAGGGCGGCCAGCTCGTCGGGGGTGCCCATCGAGGTGCCCAGGATCTCCAGTTGCATCGCGAAGACCCGACGCAGGTTGACCTTGGGCTCGTGGCCGGCGGTGGCGCCGGAGACCACGATCCGGGCCGCCGGCGCGGCCGACTTCAGCGAGTGGTCGAAGGTGGCCGCGCCGACCGTCTCGATCACCACGTCGACCCGCTCCGGCAGCCGGGCGCCGGGCTCGACGGCGGTGGCGCCCAGCTCGGCGATCCGCTCCCGCTTGGCGGCGTCGCGGCTCGTCGCGTACACCCGCTTGCCCATCGCGGCGGCGAGCGCGACGGCCGCGGTCGCCACGCCGCCGCCGGCGCCCTGGACCAGCACGGCGTCGGCCTCGTCGACCCGGCCCCTGGTGGTCAGCATCCGCCACGCGGTCAGCCAGGCCGTCGGCAGGCACGCCGCGTCCGTCGCCGCCAGGCCCGCCGGCAGGGCCAGCAGGTTCGACCGGGGTACGGCGACCCGCTCGGCCAGGGTGCCGGGGAAGTGCTCGGAGAGGATGGAGACGCCACGCGGGTCGCCCGGGGTGGGGATGACCGGGTAGACGACGGCCTCGTTGCCGTCCGGGTCCACCACGACGGCGTCGCAGCCGAGGATCATGGGCAGCTGCTCGGCGCGCAGCCCCACCCCGCGCAGCGACCAGAGGTCGTGGTGGTTGAGGGAGCTGGCCCGCACCTGCACGGTCACCCAGTCGTCGGCGGGGTGGGTCGGCTCGGGCCGCTCGCCGACGCTGAGCGCGGCGAGCGGGTTGGCGTCGTCGAATCGGGTGGCGAAGGCGGCACGCATGATCGGCACGGTAACAAGCTGAGCGGTCGTTAAGAAGTGCCCCGGTGCGGGAGGGACCCTTCCCGTCACCCGGGGGAAGGGCCCCTCCCGCACCGTCAGCGGGTGACGCCGTCGCGGCGGGCGGCCTCGGCGACCGCCTCGGCCACGGCGGGGGCGACCCGGGGGTCGAGCGGGGACGGCACGATCGCCTCGGCGGTGAGCGACTCGGCCACCACGCCCGCGATCGCATCGGCGGCGGCCACCTTCATCCCGTCGGTGATCCGGGTGGCCCGGGCGTCCAGCGCGCCCCGGAACACGCCCGGGAAGGCGAGCACGTTGTTGATCTGGTTGGGGTAGTCGCTGCGGCCGGTGGCGACGACCGCCACGTGCCGGGCGGCGACCTCGGGGTGCACCTCGGGCGTCGGGTTGGCCAGGGCGAAGACGATGCCGCCGGAGGCCATGCCGGCCACCGCCCGCTCCGGGATCTGCCCGCCGGAGACGCCGATCAGCACGTCGGCGCCGCGCAGCGCCTCGGTGACGTCGCCCTCGCGGCCGTCGGCGTTGGTGCTGGCGGCCAGCTCGGCCTTAGTGCCGGTCAGCCCCTCCCGGTGCCGGCCGATGATGCCCCTGGAGTCGCAGACCACCACCTGGTCGGGGTCGACACCGCCGGCGACCAGCATCTTCGTCACCGCCACCCCGGCCGCGCCGGCGCCGCTGACGGTCACCCGCAGGTCGCCGAGCTTGCGGTTGAGCAGCGTGGCGGCGTTGCGCAGCGCGGCGAGCACCACGATCGCGGTGCCGTGCTGGTCGTCGTGGAAGACGGGGATGTCGAGGGCCTCGTCGAGCCGGCGCTCCACCTCGAAGCAGCGCGGGGCGCTGATGTCCTCCAGGTTGATCCCGCCGAAGGACGGCGCCAGCGCCCGCACCGTCGCGACGATCTCGTCCACGTCCTGCGTGTCCAGGCAGACCGGCACGGCGTCGACCCCGGCGAACTGCTTGAACAGCACCGCCTTGCCCTCCATCACCGGCAGCGCCGCGCGCGGGCCGATGTTGCCCAGCCCGAGTACGGCCGAACCGTCGGTGACGACCGCGACGGTGTGCGAGGCCCAGGTGTAGTCGGCGGCGAGGCTCGGGTCGGCGGCGATCGCCTCGCAGACCCGGGCCACACCCGGGGTGTACGCGAGGGAGAGGTCCTCCCGGCTGGTCAGCGGGACGGTCGAGGCGACTGCCATCTTGCCGCCCCGGTGCAGCCGGAAGACGGGATCAGCGGGGTCCACGGTGGACGACGACATGGTGACTCCAGGATCTGTCGAGCAGACGGGGCGGCCGGCGCGGGCGCGGGTTGAGGCGTCGAGCGGCGGCACGCGGTGCGGGGGTCACCCGGGCACGTACCCGAGCATAGTGTCGCCACCGGGACGCCGATGTGAGCAGGGTCATAACCGGCGCGTACGCACCCGTCCCGGGCGGGGCCAGTAGCGCGCCACCACCCGCCCCCGCACGTCCGCCACCCCGTACGCCCGGGAGTCGTCGGTGACCAGGTCGTTGTCCCCGGTCAGCCACCAGCCGCCGGCCTCGGCGCGGACCGCGCGCTTGACCACGAGCAGGTCGGGGCGGCTGCGGAACACCGCGACCACGACGTCGCCGGGGCGGACGGCCCGGCCCCCCGTGCGGACCAGCACCGCGTCGCCGTGCCGCAGCGTCGGCGACATGGACGGTCCGGTCACCAGCACGGCAGTCAGCGGCCAGCGCAGCCGGGGTGCTCCCGCCGGGTGATCGGCCTGCACCGGTTCACCTCCACCCGGCCTCTCGGCGCGGCTCCAGGAGTAATGTCGTATTGGATCATCGCAAACTTCCCATGGAGGATCCTGATGCGACTTCCGCGCATCCTTACGCCCAGCGTGACCGCCAGCGCCCACTGCGACCTGCCCTGCGGCGTCTACGACCCGGCGCAGGCCCGGATCGAGGCCGAGTCGGTGAAGGCGATCTGCGAGAAGTACCAGGCGAACACCGACCCCGAGTTCCGCACCCGCGCGATCCTGATCAAGGAGCAGCGCGCCGACCTGGTGAAGCACCACCTGTGGGTGCTCTGGACCGACTACTTCAAGCCGGCCCACTTCGAGAAGTACCCGCACCTGCACCAGCTGTTCAACGAGGCCACCAAGCTGGCGGGCGCCGCCGGCGCGAAGGGCGGCACCGACCCGTCCAAGGCCGACGAGCTGCTGCAGAAGATCGACGAGATCTCGAAGATCTTCTGGGAGACCAAGAAGGCGTGACCCTCAGCGGTCCGCCGACGATCCGGCCGGCACGTCCCGAGGACGTGCCGGCCGTCGTCGCCATGGTGCACGAGCTGGCGGAGTACGAACGCGCGCCCGACCAGTGCCACCTCACCGAGGAGCAGCTCACCGCCGCCCTGTTCGGGACCGCGCCGGGCCCCGGCGCGGCGTCGGACGCGCCGAGCGGTCGCGGCCCGGCCCCGGCGCTCTACGGCCACGTGGCCGTCGACGCGGACGACCGGCCGCTGGGGTTCGCGCTGTGGTTCCTCAACTTCTCCACCTGGGCCGGGGTGCACGGCATCTACCTGGAGGACCTCTACGTCCGGCCGGCCGCCCGGGGCACCGGGGCGGGGCGACTGCTGCTGGCCACCCTCGCCGCGATCTGCGTCGAGCGGGGCTACCGGCGGCTGGAGTGGTCGATGATCGACTGGAACCCGGCCGCCGGCTTCTACGCCGCCATCGGGGCTCGGCAGGTGTCCGAGTGGGTGCCGTACCGGCTCAGCGGGGACGCGCTGGCCGGCCTGGCGGCGCAGGCACGTGGCGGCCCCCACACGTCGGTGCGGCCGAGCGGGTAGAGTCCCCGACCGGGGGGATGAGTGGTGACTCAACTGACCGGGCAGCCGACGATCGACGACGACGTCGTGCACCTCACCGTGCCCGCGGACGGGGGCTACCTCGGGGTGCTGCGTACCGCCACCGCCGGGCTCGCGGCGCGGCTCCAGTTCGCGCTCGACGAGATCGAGGACCTGCGCATCGCCGTCGACGAGGCGTGCGCGATGCTGCTCGCCATCGCCACCCGCGACGCCGAGCTCGACTGCCGCTTCGCGGTCACCGACGACGCGCTCACCGTCGAGGTGACGGTGCCGACGGTCCGGGGTGCCACGCTGCCGGCGGAGTCGTCCTTCGCGTGGAAGGTGCTCACCGCGCTGACCACCTCGGCGGGCGCGAGCGCCGCCGACGGCCGGGCGACCATCTCGCTGCTGACCCGCCGCGCCTCCGGCTACTGATCGGCCGCCGGCGGGCACCGTTTCCGCACGGCCGGCCGCCGCTACCGCACCGGCGGGCGGCCCTCCGCACCGCCGGGCATCGTTCCCGCGCTGCCCAGCACCGTTTTCGCGCTACTGTCCGCGCCAGCGGTGTCGTTTCGCGCCAGCGGCGTCGTTTCGCGCCGGCGAGCGCGCCGGGGCGTCACTCGAAGCCGAGGGCCCGGGTGGTGGGGGTGCTCACCAGCAGCGCGGTGACGCCGAGGCCGAGCGCCATCAGCGGCACGCCGAGCCAGCCCAGCCCGCCCTGCACCATGAACCATCCGATCGGCAGCAGCATGAGCTGGAGCACGATCGCCGGGGCCCGGGCGCCGGCCCGACGTCGCGCCAGCGCGCCGCCCAGGGCCCAGAGCGCCGCCGCCGCGCCGACCGCGAACGCGGTGACCAGCACCGCCGACGTCAGGTCGGTGGTGGTGGCGGTGAGGTCGGCCCAGATCAGCCACGCGGCGACCAGCCCGATGGCGACCGCCTCGCCCCGCAGCAGCCGGACCGCCCAGCGGAGGGTGACGGGAACCGGGTCCGAGTCGATGGTCACGCGCGCCACGATACCCGGGCTCCCGCGGGGTACAGTGCCGCCCATGCGGGCCGTCCTGGTGGTCAATCCGAAGGCCACCACCACCAGCGAGCGCAGCCGGGACGTCCTGGTCCGGGCCCTGCGCAGCGAAGTCGACCTCTCCGTGCGCTACACCCGACGGCGGGGGCACGCCACCGATCTGGCCCGCGAGGCGGCCGAGGAGGGCGTCGAGGTCGTCGTCACGCTCGGTGGCGACGGCACGGTCAACGAGGTGGTCAACGGCCTGATGACCGCGCAGCCGCCGACCGTGCCGGGCGCGGCCACGTCGGCCGAGCGGCTGCCGGCCCTGGCGACCGTGCCGGGGGGCTCGACCAACGTCTTCGCCCGCGCGCTCGGGCTGCCCCGCGACTGGCCGGACGGCACCAGCATGATCCTGGAGGGCCTGCGGCTGGGCCGGTACCGGACGATCGGGCTCGGCCGGGCCGACGACCGCTACTTCACCTTCTGCGCCGGCTTCGGGGTCGACGCCGCGGTCATCCACCGGGTGGAGCAGGCGCGCCGGCGGGGCCGGGTCTCCACCCCCGCGCTCTACTTCCGCTCCACGGTCGCCCAGTACTTCCTCAACTCCGACCGGCGTCATCCCGCCATCAGCCTGGAGCGGCCGGGCGAGGCGGCGGAGGGCGAGCTGGCCACCGTCATCATCCAGAACACCGCGCCGTGGACGTACCTGGGCGACCGGGAGGTCAACCCGAACCCGGAGGCGTCGTTCGACCTGGGCCTCGACGTGCTCGCGCTGCGGCAGCTCCGGGTCGCCAGTACGACACGTACCGTGACGCAGTTCTTCTCGCGGACGCCCGATCCGCACGGCCGTCAGGTGCTGCGGCTGCACGATGTAGCGGAGTTCACGCTGGTCTCGGCGCGTCCGCAGGCGTTCCAGCTCGACGGGGACTACCTCGGCGAGCGGGAGAAAGTTAGATTCACATCCGTTCCTGCCGCACTGAGAGTAATCTGCTAGGTCTCGGGTACTGCCCTAGGTCGACGCGGCGACGAGCCCGCACCGACGAGGTGGCCGCCACACCGAGAGGCAGGTGCCGGAAATGTCAGCATTGTCACGCGGACCGTACTATATTGATCCTCGACTGTGGTACACCGGGTAACCAGGAAGGTGCTGGAATCCGGACAAATGGGTTGTGGGCTTGCTCACCGCCCGGAGTTTTTCCGAGCGTCACCCCTTGACATCCCGGGCGTTCGTGAAAGTATTCACAAGCGAACTTGAGTTACCGGGACATTGCCTGGATATGCTCGTCAGGTTGAGCTGTTCCAGCAGGTCCTCGGGGCCGACACAGCCTGCTCACGCACTGCCGAATAAGCGGACGCGAACCGTCACCATTCGGCGCTGCGGATGCATATAGGAAAAGCACCAAAGCAATATCTGCCACCCACCCAGAATGAGGAGTGTTGCCGCCATGGACTGGCGTCACCATGCTGTCTGCCGCGACGAGGACCCGGAGCTGTTCTTCCCGATCGGGACGTCCGGACCGGCTCTCCTGCAGGTCGAGCAGGCCAAGGCCGTCTGCCGGCGCTGCTCCGTGACCGACCAGTGCCTGCAGTGGGCGCTGGAGTCCGGTCAGGACGCCGGCGTCTGGGGCGGGATGAGCGAGGAGGAGCGGCGCGCCGTGAAGCGCCGCGGTGGCCTCCGGGTGCTGCGCGCTCACTCCGCCTGATCCCCGCACCACAGCGTCACGCCCCGGCCGGGTCCGCCCGCCGGGGCGTACTGCTGTCCGCACACCGGTCAACTACCCGCGCGGCGCCCTTTCCGATCATGGTCGAGGCGTGACCCCGGCCACCCGATCGACGGCGTCGACGCGGCGCAGCACCAGGTCGGCCAGCTCCGGGGCGTCGGTGAGTGGCGCCGACACCGCCACCGCGCCGGCGTCCCGCGCCGCCGCGGCCACCGCGTCGTGGAAGAGGCCGGGCGCCAGGAAGTACGCCGCCACCGCCACCCGCCGGGCGCCCCGCGACCGCAGCCGGGCCACCGCAGCGCCGACGGCCGGCGGGGCGGCCGAGGCGTACGACACCCGGGTGGGCACCCCGAGACCGGCGCGCAGCGCGGCGGCCACCCGCCCCACCGACCCGCGAGCCCGGGCGTCCCTGGTGCCCGCCGCCGCCAGCACCAGCCCGTCGAACCGCCCCGGCTCCGCCTCGCCCAGCCGCCGCCCCAGGCCGGCCAGCAGCCCGGCGTCGACCGCCCCGTCGGCGGGCCCGAGCACGTCGGTCACCCGTACCGCGATCGGCGGGCCCTGCGCGCGGGCCGCCGCCACCGCCGCCGGGATGTCCACCCGCCGGTGGTACGCGGCCGTGAGCAGCAGCGGCACCAGCACCGCCCGTCGCCGGCCGGCGGCGGCCAGGTCCCGCAGCACCGCGGCCGGTCCCGGGTCGGTGTGGTCCAGCCAGCTCGCCAGCACCGGCGTGCCTGGCCGGGCGGCCGACACCGCCCGGGCCAGCGCGCGGGTCGCCTCGGCGGCGCGCGGGTCCCGGCTGCCGTGCGCCACCAGGACCACGGGATCGGCCACGTCCCACGGCCCGGCCGCCCCCGACGGCCCGGCCACCCCCGACAGCCCGGCCACCTCCGACAGCCCGGCCACCTCCGACAGCCCGGCCACCTCCGACAGCCCGGCGACTGCCGACAGCCCGGCCGCCCCCGACGGCCCGGCCACCTCCGACAGCCCGGCGACTGCCGACGGCCCGGGCGCCCCCGACGCGGGAGAGCCCGGGACCGGCCCGGTCAGACGTGCAGGCCGCACTCGGTCTTCTCGAACATCGCCCAGCGGCCGGCCCGGGGGTCCTCCCCCGCCTTCGTGCGGCGCGTGCAGGGCCAGCAGCCGATCGAGCCGTAGCCCTGCCTGAACAGCTCGTTGACCGGCACGTTCCAGCGGGCGACGTAGGCGTCCACGTCGGCCTGCCGCCAGGCTGCGATCGGATTGACCTTCACCTTGCCCCGGCGGGCGTCGAAGGTCACCACCGGCGTGTTCGCCCGGGTCGGCGACTCGTCCCGGCGCAGCCCGGCGGCCCAGGCGTCGTAGCCGCCGAGCGCCCGCTCCAGCGGCTCGACCTTGCGCAGCTGGCAGCAGTCGTCCGGGGACTTGTTGAACAGCCGGGGACCGTACTGGCCGTCCTGCTGGCCCACGGTCAGCCTCGGCCGGATCGACCGGACGTTGACCGGCAGCGTCCGGGCCACCTCGTCCCGGACCTTCAGCGTCTCGGGAAAGTGCAGGCCGGTGTCGAGGAAGACCACGTCGACCCCCGGCGCGACCCGGCTGACCAGGTGGGCCAGCACGGCGTCGGCCATCGAGCTGGTGACGCAGAATCGGTCGCCGAAGGTCTCGGCCGCCCAGCGTGCGATCTCCAGCGCCGGCGCGCCCTCCAGTTCCCGGCCCGCCTCCTCGGCCAGCGCGCGCAGCTCGTCCGGGCCGCGCCGGGCCGGGTCGGCCGGCTCGCGACCGCCCGCGCCGACCAGGCCCAGCCCCGCCGCGGAGACGAGCCCGGGCCGGTCAGCCGCAGAGCCGAGCCCCGGCCGGTCAGCCGCAGAGCCAAGCCCGGGCCGGTCAGCCGCCGAGCCGAGCTTCGGCCGATCGGCCGCCGAGCCGAGCTTCGGCCGGTCAGCCGCAGAGCCGAGCCCCGGCCGGTCAGCCGCAGAGCCGAGCCCCGGCCGGTCGGCCGCGCCCCCGCTCACCGGGCCACCGCCCGACCGAGCAGGCCGGTGAACCGCACCGAGAACACGCGGGCGCAGGCGTGGCACTCCCAGGCGCCGTGGCCGGCCTCGCTCGGCCGCAGGTCCTCCTCGCCGCAGTAGGGGCAGTAGAGCGGCACGGAACGCGACTCGCTCATCGCGCCACCTCGCCGGTCCGGCTGACTGGTTCGCTCATCGGAGTTCCTCCTCGTCGACCCTGATCACCCAGTTGGCGAACGTCTCGCCCGTCTCCCGTCCGGCCAGGTAGCGCCGGGCGAGGCGTTCCACGTACTCCGGAAGCTCCTCGGCGGTGGTCTTCAGACCGCGCAGCTTGCGGCCGAACCCGGCCGTGCGCCCCTCGGCCATGCCGAGCCCGCCACCCAGGTGGACCTGGAAGCCCTCCACCTGGCGGCCGTCCGGGCCGACCACGAGCTGGCCCTTGAGGCCGATGTCCGCGACCTGGGTGCGGGCGCAGGCGTTGGGGCAGCCGTTCAGGTGGATGGAGATGTCGGCGTCGAAGTCGCGCAGCCGCTCCTCCAGCCGGGCCACCAGCTCCTCGCCGCGCGCCTTCGTCTCGACGATGGCCAGCTTGCAGTACTCGATGCCGGTGCAGGCCATGGTGCCGCGCCGCCAGGCCGACGGCTGCGCCTCCAGGCCGATCCCCCGCAGCTCGCGCACCAGCGAGTCGGTCCGTTCCGGCGACACGTCCAGCACCAGCAGCTTCTGGTACGGGGTGAGCCGCACCCGGTCGCTGCCGTGCGCCTCGACCACGTCGGCGAGCCGCGCCAGCTGCCCGCCGGAGACCCGCCCGACCACCGGGGAGGCCCCGACGTAGTTGCGCCCGTCGCGCTGCGGGTGCACGCCGATGTGGTCCACCGGCCGGTCCGGCAGCTCCGGGGCCGGCCCGTCGAGCAGGGCGCGCCCCAGGTACTCCTTCTCCAGCACCTCGCGGAACTTCGCCACGCCCCAGTCGGCGACCAGGAACTTCAGCCGCGCCCGGTTGCGCAGCCGGCGGTAGCCGTAGTCGCGGAAGATGCCGACCACGCCGGCCCACACGTCCGGCACCTCCGCCAGCGGCACCCAGACGCCGAGCCGCTGGGCCAGCATCGGGTTGGTGGACAGGCCGCCGCCCACCCAGACGTCGAAACCGGGCCCGTGGTCGGGGTGGTCGACGCCGAGGAACGCGACGTCGTTCGCCTCGTACGGGGTGTCGACCAGCCAGGAGATGGAGGTCTTGAACTTGCGCGGCAGGTTGGAGTAGGCCTTGTCGCCCACGTACCGGCGGACGATCTCGTCGAGCGCCGGCGTGGGGTCGACCAGCTCGTCGCGGGCGACGCCGGCGACCGGGCTGCCCAGCACGACGCGGGGACAGTCGCCGCACGCCTCGGTGGTCTGCAGGCCGACGGACTCCAACCGGCGCCAGATCTCCGGCACGTCCTCGACCCGGATCCAGTGGTACTGGATGTTCTGCCGGTCGGTGATGTCGGCGGTGTCCCGGGCGAACTCGCGGGAGATGTCCGCCACCACCCGCAGCTGCGCGAGGTTGAGCTCGCCCCCGTCCACCCGGACCCGGAGCATGAAGAACTCGTCCTCCAGCTCGTGCGGCTCCAGCACGGCCGTACGCCCGCCGTCGATGCCCGCCTTGCGCTGTGTGTAGAGCCCCCACCAGCGGAACCGGCCGCGCAGGTCCTGCGGGTCGATCGAGGCGAACCCGTGGTGGGCGTAGATGTTCTCGATCCGCGCCCGTACGTTCAGCGGGTCGTCGTCCTTCTTGATCCGCTCGTTGGCGTTTAGCGGCTCGCGGTGGCCGAGCGCCCACTGGCCCTCGCCGCGCGGACGGCGCGGGGCCCGGGCCGGTCGGGGGGCAGTCGGGTCGCCGGCCCGCGCCGGAATGCTGCTGACCGCCATGGCGGCGTCCTCCGTTGTCTGCGGTGCCTCGGGATGCGCGGGCGCGGCGGCCGGCCCGTGGAGAACGGGCTGGGGACAACGGTGTCGGAACAGCCGGCGCGGGGCGCGCCCGAGACAGATTGGTCGGGCGTCGTCAGTGGGCCGGACAGATCGCGCTGCGCACGCGGCCGTAGTCGACGTGGCGACGAGCCACGAAGCGGCGGACGACAGCGGCGGTCATGAACGTCATGCTGCCACACCCGTGGGGGCCCGGCCAACGAGCGCGTGCCGGATCCCACATCACGGGCGGCGCACCGGAGTCGCCCCGCCGCACCGCCCGATCCGCGCCAGGCTGCCGGCATGCGCGGCGTGCCGGGGCCGCCCGCCGCACCGCCCGATCCGCGCCAGGCTGCCGGCGCGACTGCGGCGGACGCGTCGTCGTCGGCCTCCACGCTCCCGCCCCGCCCCGCCCCGCGCCGCGCCGCGCCGCCGGATGGAAGACGACAACTTCCCGGAAGTAGTGGCCTCCCCACCCCAGGGAGGGCACAACTTCCCGGAAGATGCGCGATCCCCGGCGCGGTCCCCGCCGCCATCCCGGCGCCATCCCAGCGCCAATCCCGGTGCGATCCCCGGCGCGAGTCACAGGCTCCGTGCTCCCGCCCCGCGCCGCGCCGCGCCGCCCCGCCCCGCCCCCCGCCGCGCCGCGCCGCCGGGTGGAAGACGACAACTTCCCGGAAGTAGTGGCCTCCTCGCCCCGGGGAGGGCGCTACTTCCCGAAAGTTGCGCGATCCCCGGCGCGGTCCCCGCCGCCATCCCGGCGCGAGGCACGGACTCCGAGCTCCCGCCCCGCCGGATGGAAGACGACAACTTCCGAGAAGTAGTGGCCTCCCGCCGCAGGGAGGGCACTACTTCCCGCAAGTTGCGCGACCTCCGGCGCGGTCTCCGGCCCCATCCCGGCGCGATCTTCGGCGGGAGGCACGGGGTGGACGCGGGTGTGGAAGGCTCGGCCCGTGGGCAGATTGTCCGGAAGGTGGCGATCCGCGACGTCGCGCGGGGACCGCCCCCGGTCGGATCCGGCCCGCCGGCCGCTGCCGGTCTGGCCGTGGCCCGCGCTGCTGACGTTGCTGGTGACCGCCGCCGGGATCGGTCGCGCCCAACCGTGGCGGGACGAGCTGGCCACCTGGAGCGCGGCCACCCGCCCGGTGGGCGACCTGCTCCGCCTCACCGGCACCATCGACGCCGCCACCGGCCCCTACTACCTGCTCATGCACGCCTGGGTGGCGCTCGCCGGCGACTCGGTCACGGCGCTGCGGCTGCCCGCCGCGCTGGCCATGGCCGCCGCGGCCGGACTGACCGCGCTCCTCGGCCAACGGCTCGTCGACGCCCGCGCGGGGCTGCTCGCCGGGCTGCTCCTCGCGGTGCTCCCGGGCACGTCGCGCTACGGCCAGGAGGCCCGACCGTACGCGCTGGCCACGCTCCTCGCAGTGCTGGCGACCCTGCTGCTGGTCGAGGCGCTGCGCCGGCCCGGATGGGCGCGCTGGGCCGCCTACGCCGCTGCCGTCGCCGGCCTAGGGCTGACCCACCTGATCGCCCTCACCCTGCTCGCCGCGCACGCGGTGACGGTGCTCGCCGCCCACCGGCGGCGCGAACCCGCCGACCACCGGAAGCCGGAACCCACCACCCACCAGAAGCCGGATCCCGCCACCCACCAGGGACGCGAACCCACCGCCCACCAGAAGCCGGAACCCACCGCCCACCAGGAACACGAACTCGCCACCCACCAGGAACACGAACCCGCGACCCACCAGGAACGCGAACCCACCGCCCACCGGGAGCCGGAACCCGCCAACGACCGGGAGCCACAACCCGCCGCCCACCAGGGACGTGGACCCGCCGCCCACCAAGAGCCGGAACGGGCCGGCCCGTCGGCGGGGAGCGGTGCCGCCGCGCGGGCGGCCGGGTCGTGGCGTCGTCCACTGAGCTGGCTGCTCGCCCTGCTGCCGGCGGCGCTGCTGGTCACCCCGCTGGTGCTGCTGGCCGCGAGGCAGCGGTCCCGGCAGCTCGACTGGGTGGCACCCGCCCGCCTCGACGACCTGGCCGCGCTGCCGGGCGGGGTGGCGCAGAGCGGCGTGGTGGGTGGGCTGCTGGTCGGCCTCGCCGCGCTCGGGGCGGCCCGGCTGGGCCGGCGCGCCCTGCTGCCCGGGTGCGCGGTGCTGCTGCCGGTGCTGCTGGTCTTCGCCGCCGGCGTCGCCGTACCCCTGTGGGTGCCCCGCTACCTGGTCTTCGTCGTGCCGTTCGCGTGCCTGCTGGCCGGGGCGGCGCTGGCCACGGTGCGGTTGCCCGCCGCGCTGGCCGTGGTGGCGCTCGCCGGGCTGCTCGGCCTGCCCGACCAGGCGGCGCTGCGGCGCACCCACGAGTGGCCGCGCAGCGCCCCGGTGGACTACCGGGGCGTGGCCCGCATCGTCGGCGACGGCCAGCGACCGGGCGACGCTGTCGTCTACTCGCCCCGGGAGAGCTGGCTCTTCCTGGACCTCGGTCTCGCCTACCACCTCGACCACCGTCCCCGGGACGTGCTGGCCACGCGGGACCAGGTCCGCCGGGGCGACCTGTGGGCCGCCGAGTGCGCCCGGCCGGCCGAGTGCCTGGCCGGCACGGACCGGATCTGGCTGGTCGTGGCCGGCCGCCGCGAGGACCCGCTGGCCGCCGTGCCCGGCGCGAAGGGCGACGCGTTGCGCGCCGGCTTCACCGTCGAGCGGGTCTGGCACCGCCCCGGGCTGACCGTCGCGCTGCTCACCCGCTGACGGGGACCGCCCCGCCGGACGCGCGGGACGGGCGGGCCGCCGGGCACGCGGGACGGACGGGACGCCGGACACGCGGAACGGACGGGACGCCGGACACGCGGAACGGACGGGCCGCCGGACACGCGGAACGGACGGGACGCCGGACACGCGGAACGGACGGGACGCCGGACACGCGGAACGGACGGGCCGCCGGACACGCGGAACGGACGGGACGCCGGACACGCGGGACGGGCGGGCCGCCGGGCACGCAGGCCCGGGAGAGCATCGGGTCAGGGGGTGGAGCGGCCCTCGGGGGCGCTGCGGGCCAGCGGGACGACGATCGTCGCCTCGGTGCCGCCGTTCGCCCCGTCGCGCAGCTCGATGGTGCCGCGCAGCTCGCCGGTGACCAGCGCCCGGACGATCTGCAGGCCGAGGTTGCCGCCCCACTCCGCGTCGAAGTCGGGCGGCAGCCCGCGCCCGTTGTCGGTCACCGAGACGTGCAGCATCTTGCGGAACCGGTGCGCCGACACCACCACCTCGGGCGGCCCGCCGGCCGCGCCGCCGGTGTCCGGCGCGCCGGGCGGCTCGGTGGCGGGCGGGAAGCCGTGCTCGACGGCGTTGAGCAGCAGTTCGTTCAGCACCATCACCAGCGAGGTGGCGACCTCGGCGGGGAGCACCCCGAAGCTGCCCAGCCGGCGCATGCCGACCGTCGACTCGGCCGCCGCCACCTCGGTCGCCGCGCTCGCCACCCGGTCCACGATGCCGTCGAACTCGACCGCCTCGTCGCTGGACATGGAGAGGGTCTCGTGCACCAGCGCGATCGAGGCGACCCGGCGTACGGACTCCTCCAGCGCGACCCGGGCCTCCGGCATGGACACCCGACGCGCCTGGAGGCGCAGCAGGGCGGCGACGGTCTGGAGGTTGTTCTTCACCCGGTGGTGGATCTCCCGGATGGTGGCGTCCTTGGTGATCAGCGCGCGGTCGCGGCGGCGTACCTCGGTGATGTCGCGGACCAGCACCAGCGCGCCGATCGGCACCCCGGCGGGCATCAGGGGCAGCGCCCGGGTGAGCATGGTCGCGCCCCGGGCGTCGATCTCGCGGCGGGGCGGCGCCTCGCCGCGCAGCGCGGCGAGGATGCCGTTCGCCGCGTCGGTGCCCTCCAGCGGGTCGCCGGCCAGCCGGCGGTGCAGCGCCGCCAGGTCCTCCCCCACCAGGTGCGAGGCGTAGCCCAGCCGCCGGTACGCCGACTGCGCGTTCGGGCTGGCGTAGGTGACCTTGCCGCCGGCGTCGAGGCGGACCAGCCCGTCGCCGACGCGCGGGGCGGAGGTGGTCTCGCCGGGATGGCGCGGCGGCGGGAAGGTGCCGTCGGCGATCATCTGCGCCAGGTCGTCGGCGGTGGTGAGGTAGTTCAGCTCCAGCTGGCTCGGGGTGCGCGCGGTGGAGAGGTTGGTGTCCCGCCCCACCACCGCGATCACCTCGCCGGCCTCGCCGTCGGCGGTGCGCAGCCGGACCGGGATCGCCTCGTGCCGGGCGGGCACGTCGCCGTACCAGACCGGGTCGCCCTCGCGCCAGATCCGGCCCTGCCGGTGGGCCACCTCCAGGTGGGCCACCTCCGGCCCGCCGACGATCCGCCCCACCTGGTCGTCCAGGTACGCGGTGGGGGCGGTCGTCGGGCGGACCTGGGCCACGCAGAGGTACGTCCCGTCGCCGTCCACGGGCACCCAGAGCAGCAGGTCGGCGAAGGACAGGTCGGAGAGCAACTGCCAGTCGCCGGCGATCCGGTGCAGGTGGTCGATGTCGGCCGGACGGAGGCGGGTGTG
This sequence comes from Micromonospora sp. NPDC004336, assembly GCF_053602615.1. Classification (NCBI taxonomy): domain Bacteria; kingdom Bacillati; phylum Actinomycetota; class Actinomycetes; order Micromonosporales; family Micromonosporaceae; genus Micromonospora; species Micromonospora sp. NPDC004336. The sequence goes on along the minus strand of NZ_JBSGDY010000044.1, from coordinate 9,457 downwards.
CTCCTCGGCGAGGTCGCGCAGCGTGGACACGCTGACCAGCGTGCCACGCCGGGCGTCACATCGTCGCGGTGACCTTCTTCAGCCCCCGGGGCGCGTCCGGGTCCTCGCCCCGGGCCAGCGCCAGCGCCAGCGCGAGGCGCTGCAACGGCAGGATGTCCAGCAGCGGCGCGTACCGCTCGTCGACCTCGGGGACGGCGATCCGGGTGGCGCCCTCGACGTCGGCGGAGCCGACCACCACCACGTCGGCGCGGCGCTCGCCGAGCCGGGGCAGCACCTCGCCCATCGACCGGCCGCCCGGCCCGGAGCCGACCACGGCGAGCACCGGCACGTCCGGGTCGGTCATGGCGAGGGGGCCGTGCAGCAGGTCCGCGCCGGAGAAGGCGAGCGCCGGCAGGTAGGAGGTCTCCATCAGCTTCAGCGCGGCCTCGCGGGCGGTCGGGTACGCGTAGCCGCGGCCGGTGGTGACGAGCTGGCCGGCGAACCGGTAGCGGGGCGCGAGCTGGGCCGGGGTCTGGTCGGCCAGGGTGCGGGCGGCCAGCTCGGGCAGGGCGGCGAGCGCGGCGCGCTCGTCGGCGGGCAGCGCGCCGTCGCCGGCCCGGATGCCCTCGACGAGCATCAGCAGGGCGAGCAGCTCGGCGGTGTACGTCTTGGTGGCGGCCACCGCGCGCTCGTGCCCGGCGGCGATGTCGACGCTCAGCTCGGCGACCTCGGCCAGCCGGGAGTCGGGCGCGTTGGTCACGGCGAGGGTCAGCGCGCCGGAGGCGCGGGCGGTGCGCAGCACCTCGGCGAGGTCCGGCGAGCCGCCGCTCTGGCTGACGCCGACGACGAGCGCGTCGGAGAGGTCCGGCCGCGCGCCGTAGACGGTGACGACGCTGGGCGAGGCGAGCCCGGCGGGCAGGCCGAGCCGGATCTCGGTCAGGTACGCCCCGTAGAGCGCGGCGTGGTCGGAGGTGCCCCGGGCGGTGAAGACCACGTGCCGGGGTCGACGCTCCGCGATGACCGCCGCCACCCGGGCGATCGCCCCGGCGTGTTCGGCGGAGAGCAACCGCTCGTAGCCCGCCGGCTGCTCGTCGATGTCGGCGGCCATGCCAGCCCCTGCACGCGTCACGGAAACTCCTCCCACTGCGCGGTTGCCGCGCGTTTCCTGCTCAGTCTTGCACCTTTGATCTGATCTGAGCAATCGAACGAGCAGAAGTGCGCAGTTGATCACCATCGTCGTCCAACATCACCTAGGCTTGCCCGGCCCACCGGAGCACCGACGAGCGAAAGGACGACGTGGCCGAGGACGACCGGGCGCTGCCCGCGGCGGAGGAACTTGCCCTGGCCCGGCTCGCCATGGACGCCGGCGACCTCGAACACGCCGCCGGACACGTCGCCGCCGCGCTGGCCCAGGCCCCGACCCTGCCCGAGGTCCACGAGACCCTCGCCCGGCTCGCCGTCGCCGACGGGAACGGCGGGGTGGAGCTCTTTCCGCTGCACCACCACGCCTTCGTCGGCGCCGTGGTCGCCCGCGCCCACCTGCTCGCCGCCGCCGGCCGGCCCGCCGAGGGGCTGGACCTGCTGGTCGCGGCGACCGGGCACGCGCCGGGCACGGACTGGGCCGGCGTGCCCTGGGTGACCGCGCCGGAACTCGCCGAGCGGCTCGACCCGGACCGGGCCGCCCGGATCCTGATGCAGGTCTGCGCCGCCGTGCCCGACCCGGCGCCCCGGGCCGACCGGGCGGCGCTCTCCCCCTACCTGGCGCTGGCCCGCAACGCGGTCACCGTCCACGCCGGGCACGGCCTGCTGCTGGGCGCGGCGTCCGCCCTGGCCCGGCGGATCGGCGAGGTCGCCCTGGCGATCCAGTGGGCCGCCCGGGGCGTACGCGCGGAGCCCTCGAAGATCGGCGAGGTGTGGCTCGGGTACGCGTACCGCAGCGCCGGCCGCACCCGGGAGGCGCTGGCGGCGCTCGGCCGGGCCGTCGCGCACGACCCCGACGACCTCGCCGTGTACGCCGACATCGCCGGCACCCTCGCCGACACCGGGCGGCTCGACGAGGCGCTGGAGTGGATTGACCGGGCCCTGGCCCGGGATCCCACCTTCGACTGCGCCGTGCACACCGCCCACCGGCTGCGTTACCAGCGCGACGGCGACGTGGCGCACCTGGTCGCGCTCGCCGACTTCGTCCGGGACCATCCCGACGACACGCACGAGCACGGCGACCTGGCCGAGTGCTGCCGCGGCCAGGCCTGGCTCGGGCAGGTCACCCCGGCCACCGGGGCGGTGGTGGACGCGCTGCGCCGGGCCGTCGCCGACGACCACGGCGGGGTCGGCGCGGCCGTCCGGCTGGACCGGCCCGCGCCGCCGAGCGCGCTGCGTACCGTCGCCTCCGCCGTGCCGGCGATGCGGGTCGAGGTGACCGGCGTGCCCGACCCGGACCCGCGCGAGCCCCGCCGGCCCGACGCCCGGCAACTCTGGCGCTGGGACGGCACCGCGGTCACGGCCGCGGTGCCGGCGCCCTCGGCGGAGGCCGCCGCCCGGCTGCGGCAGCTCGCCCACCCGGCGTGGCCGCACCCCCCGGCGGCGTACGACGCGGCCGTGGGACTGGCCACCCTGGACCTGGCCGACCTGCTCGGCCTGCTCGCGCACCCGCCGGAGGCGCCGCCCACCGCGCTGGGCCGGGTGCTCGGGCAGGATCCCTCGCTCTGGGTGCGCTGCGTCCAGGTGTGGGCCTGCCTCGGCCTGCTGCACCACCGCACGGACGAGCCGTGGGCGACCTCGACCCGCCGGCGGGTGCTGCTGGAACTGGTCTGGGGCGTGGAGGACTGGATCACCGAGGCGGCGCTGTTCGCCATGGTCACCGCCGCCTGGGTCGACCCGACCGTCCGCCCCGACGTGGCGCGGGTGGTGGCCGAGCGGCTGGCGGACGTCGCGGCGGTGGCCCGGCTCCGCCCGGTGCCCATCGCGGCCTCCCTGGCCCACCTGGCCCTGGCCACGCCCGCCCTCGACGCGGAGGCGGCGGCCCTGGCCACCTCGCTGGCCGCCGCCCGCCCGGTACCCCGTCCCCGCGAGCCCGGCTCCCGCCTGCGCCGATTCTGGCGCCGCCTCACCGCCCCGCTCCGCCGCCCCTGACCGCCACCCGCGCGCTTCGGACCGCCACCTGCGCGACCCTGACCGCCGCTCAGGCCGTGGGGGTCTTCGCCAGGGAGACCTCGCCGTGGTCCCCGCCGTCGGGCTGCGCCGGGGGCTCGTTCGCGGTGCGCAGCGGGACCTCCCGGACGAACCAGGCGAGCACCGGCACGGCGACGCTGAAGAACAACGCCCACCAGAAGACGTGCGAGACCGCGTCGGCGAGGCCGCCCAGCACCAGCTCGCGGGCCTGCGCCGGCAGGTCCTTCAACTTCTCCAGGTCCATGGCGGCGCCGGCCTCGCCGCCGCCGCCGAACGCGTCGCCGCCCGGCGAACCAGCCAGCCGGTTGGCGAAGACCGCCCCGAACAGGGAGATGCCGAACGAGCCGCCGATCGACCGGAAGAAGGTGGCCGCGCCGCTCGCCGCCCCCAGGTCCCGCTGCTCGACGCTGTTCTGCGCGATCAGCATCGACGTCTGCATGAGGAAGCCCATGCCGACGCCGAGCACGAGCATGTAGAGCGACGACTCGGTCTTGCTGGTGTCGACGTCCAGCCGGGTCAGCAGCGCCATGCCGGCGGCCATCACGACGCCGCCGACGATCGGGTACGCGCGGTAGCGCCCGGTCTTGGTGATCGACCGGCCCACCACCAGCGAGACCACGAGCATGCCGAACATCAGCGGGAGCAGCAGCAGGCCGGAGTTGGTGGCCGAGGCGCCCTGCACGGTCTGCTGGTAGAGCGGCAGGAAGTTCATCGCGCCGAACATGGCGAAGCCGAGCAGGAAGCCGATCACCGAGATCAGGGCGAAGTTGCGGTTGGCGAAGAGCCGCAGCGGCAGGATCGGCTCGGCGGCGCGCCGCTCGACGAGGCCGAACGCCGCCAGGGCGACCAGCGTGAGCGCGACGAGGCCGAGGATGGGCCCGGAGGTCCAGTCGTACTCGTTGCCGCCCCAGGTGGTGACCAGCACGATCGCAGTGATGGCGACCGAGAGCAGCGCCGCGCCGAGCCAGTCGATGCGGTGCTCGGTGCGGTGCTTCGGCAGGCGCAGGGTGGCGACCAGCACCGCCAGCGCGACCCCGCCCAGCGGCAGGTTGACGTAGAAGGCCCAGCGCCAGGAGAGGTGGTCGGTGATGAACCCGCCGACCAGCGGGCCGGCGACCATGGCGAAGGCCATGATGCCGGCGATCATCCCCTGGTAGCGCCCCCGCTCCCGGGGCGGAACGAGGTCGCCGATGATGGCCATCACGCCGACCATCAGGCCGCCCGCGCCGAGGCCCTGCACCGCGCGGAAGGCGATCAGCTCGACCATGCCGTCGTCCGGCCCGCCGAGCAGGTCGGAGCCGGCCATGCCGCAGAGCGCCGAGCCGACCAGGAAGACGACCACCGAGGTGAGGAAGACGGACTTGCGCCCGTAGAGGTCGCCGAGCTTGCCCCAGATCGGGGTGGAGACGGTGGTTCCCAGCACGTAGGCGGTGACCACCCAGGTGAAGTGGTCCAGCCCGCCGAACTCACCCACGATCCGGGGCAGCGCCGTGCTGACGATCATGTTGTCGAGCATCGCCAGCATCATGGCGATCATCAGGCCGAAGAGCACGACCCGCACGTGAGGTCGTGCCGGAGCCTGGCTTGCCTGCGTCATGGGTAAGCTCCCCCCGAGATGTGCCGCACTTACTTGCCGGCCGGCTAGCTACCTTACTAGCCGGACGGTAAGTTGGGCACCAGGATCGGTCAACCGGATTGGGTGGTGTTGGTGAGGGAGAGCACAGGCGGCACGCGGGAACGCATCCAGGCCGTCGCGCTGGAGCTCTTCACCGAGCAGGGGTACGAGAAGACCTCGCTGCGCGAGATCGCCGAGCGGCTGGACGTGACCAAGGCCGCGCTCTACTACCACTTCAAGAGCAAGGACGAGATCGTCACCAGCGTGGTCGAGGACCGGCTGGCCCGGTTGGACGCCCTCATCGAGTGGGCCGAGTCGCAGCCCGACGGCCTGGACACCCGGCGCGCCGTGATCGGCCGGTACGCCGAAGCCATGTTCGCCGGCGACCAGCCCTCCGTCATGCGGTTCTTCGAGCAGAACCAGACCGTGCTGAAGAGCCTCTCCGCCGGGCAGCAGATGCGCGGCCGGATGCTGCGGCTGGCCGACCTGCTGTGCCGGGACGACAAGTCACCGGCTGCGCAGCTCCGCGCCGTGCTGGCGATCTTCGCCGTGCACAGCAGCTGGTTCGCGGTCCGCGCCCCGGAGCTCACCGACGCCCAGCGGATGGAGCTCGCGCTGGCGATGGCCGACGAACTCCTCGCCCCCATCGGCGGGCAGCGCGACGACGCCGCGCCCGGGGCGCCCTGACGCCCCTCGCCGCCGCACGCCCGTGTCGCGATATCGCGGACGACGGCCAGGACTTGATGGACCTCGGAGATGTCGGCGTCACCCAGGTCCACCAGCGACGGGATATGGCGTTTGGGGACGACGACGATATGGACGGGCCAGAAGGGCCGGGTGTGGTGGAAGGCGAGCACGTGGGCGGTCTCGGCTACGACCTGGATCGGGGTGCTGCCGTTGAGTGCCTGGTCGCAGTAGAAGTCGTCCGTCACCGGGCCGACGGCAACGAGGCGCCCGTGTCCGGTCCACTCGAAGCCGGCACCGTCCACGGTTGGTGGCACCAGTGGTGGCACCGTCCGGATTGTGTTGGCACTGGTCTCCGGTCTCCGACATCTGGCGTCTGTCTCGCTGTAGCTGGTGACGGCCAGGGCGGTGTCAAACCTCGAAGGTGGGCGCTCGGCTCACCGAAGTTGGCTTGGAGACTGGTAGCGTGCGCGGCTTCCGAGACCTACGCGTCCGCACCAGTTCATGAGAAGGAGCCGAACGATGACGGATACCGGAACGCGGTTGGAAGGCGGCGGCACTTCTGGGTCACGGAGCAGGCGAGCGGACGACTGGTTGGCAGACATCCGGATCTCCTACGACACGGTCGCCGACAGCTACTCCGACTACACACGGGTGGCCTTGGCCGGGGAGCCCTATCTGCTCGCGGCGTTGGCGTTGTTCGCCAACCTGGTCCACGCCGCCGGCGGTGGCCCGGTTGCGGACGTGGGCTGCGGACCAGGCCATGTCACTGCCCACCTGCATAAGCTGGGCGTCGATGCCTTCGGCGTCGATCTGGCACCCGCGATGATCGACATCGCTCGGCGGGAGCACCCCGGCCTGCGGTTCGAGGTGGGTTCGATGACGGACCTACAACTCGCTGACGCATCGATCACTGCCCTGCTCGCCTTCTGGTCGTTGATCCACATCCCCGACGACGAGATCCCGGCGGTTCTTGGCCACTTTCGGCGGGTTCTGCGTCCCGATGGACCTCTTTTGCTCGGCTTTCACGTCGGAGATGAGTCACGGCTGAAGACGGAAGGCTACGGCGGTCACCCGATGAAGGTCTACGTGCACCGCCGTCAGCCGGACCGGATGGCGACCTGGCTGCGCGATGCCGGATTCACGGTCAAGGCCCAGATGCTGCTCGGCCTCGACGAGAGCCTTCCAGGAGCGGTCCTCTTTGCACACCGCCGGCCCTAGCACTCCAGCCGCAGTTGCCTCATCTGAGGTTTCGGCAGCTCATTGGCGTGATCGATGTCGGAGTTGAGCCGACCACGCAGCTGCGTATGTCGATGCTATCGGTCGATGGTTTGCGTGGTCGCACTGTCTGTCTGTTGTGGCCAGTCGTAGTGCGGGCAGGCTCCCGTGCTTGTGTTGATCGATGAGATTGTGGGCTGGCGGGCGGGTCTGGATAATCTGCTGGCGCGGTTCGCGCACCGTTTCGGGCGGGCGGAGCCGCGCCGGCAGGCGCTGACCTACCTGGTCGGGTTGTTGTCACCCCTGGCCAGCAAGAACGGCTGGACCCTGGCCGAGGCCGCCGGCGACGCGACGCCGGACCGGATGCAGCGGCTGCTCAACCGGTCCGCGTGGGACCCGGACGCTGTTCGTGACGACCTGTTCGCCTACGTGTCCGAGCACCTCGGTCACGACGACGGGGTCCTGATCGTCGACGAGACCGGGTTCCTGAAGAAGGGCATCAAGTCGGCCGGGGTGCAGCGTCAGTACTCGGGCACGGCCGGGCGGACGGAGAATTGCCAGCTCGGGGTGTTCCTGGCCTATGCCAGCCCGGGCGGGCGCACGCTGATCGACCGGGAGTTGTATCTACCCCGTGGCTGGTGCGAGGACCCCGCCCGCCGCGAGGAAGCCGGTATCGCGGCCAGCGTCGGATTCGCCACGAAGCCCGCGCTGGGCCTGCGGATGCTCGAACGTGCCATCACCGCCGGCCTGCCGGCGAGATGGGTCACCGCGGACGAGGCCTACGGACAGGACTCGAAGTTCCGGACCTGGCTGCAGCAGCAACGCATCGGTTACGTCCTGGCCGTGCCCCGCAACCAGCGGGTCCCGACCACGGTGGGCAGTTCCCGTCCGGACGTCCTCGCCGCGAACGCGCCGGCCCTGGCGTGGAAGCGGCGCAGTTGCGGCGACGGCGCCAAAGGACCACGGCTCTACGACTGGGCTGTGGCCTCCCTGCCCGGCACGGTCGACGGATACGGCCACTGGCTGCTGATCCGCCGCAGCATCACCGACCCCACTGACCTGGCCTACTACCTGTGCTTCGGCCCCGCAGGCACCCTCGACGAGGATCTGATCCGCGTGGCCGGAACCCGGTGGGCGATCGAGGAGTGTTTCCAGACCGCCAAGACCGAGGTCGGCTTGGATCACTACCAGGTGCGTCGGTACGACGCCTGGTACCGGCACATAACTCTCGTTCTGTGCGCCCACGCCTACCTCGCCATCACCGCCGCGCAGGCCAAAAAGGGGGCGCTGAGTCCGATGACGGCCTCATTCCTCTCACCCTCGGCGAGGTCCGACGTCTCCTGGCACACCTGATCACCACCGCCCGACCCTTCGACTACGTCCATCGATGGTCACTTTGGCGACGCCGACACCAGTACCGCGCCAGAACAGCCCACTACCAGCGAAGACTCCGACTTCATCAGGTGCGGCTGGAGTACTAGGGGCCGAGGCCGGCCCCAGCCGCAGGCCGCCCGGACCCGCAGGGCCAAGGCCGGCCGGATCCGCAGACCCCCGCCCAACATGGGCCGATGCGCGGGGAGGCCGAGGCCGCAAGCCGCCCGACGCGAGCCCGATCCGCAGGCCGCCCGACGCGGCCTGGCGAGGGCCGCCGGGATCAGGCGGGCGGGAGGTCCAGCCGGAGGCCGAGCAGCTCCACGCCGGCGACGGGCGACCAGTCCAGTTCCGGCACGCGAACGAAGCCCCGCCGCTCGTAGAGCCGCTGGGCGGCGGTCGCGAAGCCGCTGCGCACGCAGATCGTCACCGCCGTGCAGCCCAGCTCGGTCGCCCGCGACACGCAGTCCTCGACCAGGGCCGCGCCGACACCCCGGCCCTGCGCGGCGGGGTCGACCGCCAACATCCGGAACTCCGCCTCGCCGGGGCGGGACAGCTCGGCGTACCGGCTGCCGGGGAGGACGAACGTCACCGAGCCGAGCACCCCGCCGCCTGCCCCGTCGACGGCGACCAGCACCTCGCCGTGCTCCGCCCGGGCCGCCACGTCGGCGAGCACGGCGGCGTAGCCGTGCTCGCCCTTGAGCTGGCCGTCGGCCTCGTACGCGGCGACCGTCAGCCGGGCCACCGCCGCGAAGTCCTCGGGGCCGGCGCGCCGGACCGAGAGGCCGGTCAATCGATCACCGCGATGAGGTCCCCGTCCTGTACGACGTCGCCCTCGTTGACCGCGAGCTGCTTGACGACACCGTCGGACTCGGCGACGACCGGGATCTCCATCTTCATCGACTCCAGGATCACCAGCGTGTCCCCCTCGGACACGGTGTCCCCGGCCGACGCGACGACCTTCCAGACGTTCGCCACCATCTCGGCGCGGATCTCCTCGGCCATCTCCACGGACCCTTCTCTCGCGTTTGCCTGCCGACGTATCCAATCATGGTGTGCGGCGGGCCGCCCCGGCGCACGATGGCCGGTGTCGGCCGCACTAGCATCAACGGGTCGGACCCCGGTGCCGGTACGACCGGTGCGCGCACCGGCTCCGAGGTCGCGCGCAGGCGGATCCGACCATCACGAGGAGGTCACCATGGCGAAGAAGGCCCGGAAGAAGAAGGCCCGGAAGAAGAGCGGCGCGAACCACGGCAAGCGCCCCAACTCCTGACCGGCGGCCGGGCCCACGGCCCGGCACGTCGATCAGTCGGCGAAACGCGGGCGCAGCTCCTCGCGGAGCCGGGGATAGTTGTAGACGCAGCCGTTGAAGACCAGCGCCAGCCCGAGGTCGTCGCGCACCATCGGCTGCGCGCCCGC
>NZ_JBSGDY010000043.1:0-41766 GCF_053602615.1 Micromonospora sp. NPDC004336 | reverse complement strand
AGCTGCTCTCCGCGCTGGTCACCCAGAACGTGGTGGGCGAGGCGAGCCGGATCGGCCGTACTCCCGCCGGTCAGCGGACCGGGGCGGGAGTTCGGGCGGGGGCCCGGGCGGCGCGCAGCGCGGCGACGCGGCGGTCGCGGGCCGGGCCGGTCAGCAGGTGGCAGCCGGCGGCCAGCAGCCCGAGCCCGCCGACGATGAGCCAGTGCCGGTCCCCGAGGTACTGCAGGCTGACCCCGCCCAGCGTGGGCGCCACGAACGACGCCGCCGGGAACGCCAGGTAGAACACGGACTGGTAGCGGGCGCGCAGCTCCGGCGGGGCGAGGTCGGCGTTGATCTGGGCGTTCGGCGGGGCGGCGAGCATCTGGCCGACCGTCCACACCACCGCCGCCCCCAGGTAGACCACCAGTTCGTCGGCGACGGCGAGGGCGGCGAAGCCGGCGGCCAGCAGGGCGGTCGAGACGGCCAGGACGTGGTGCTTGCGGTGCCGGTCGATCAGCCGCGGCACGAAGAGCTGCCCCACCACGATCAGCACGCCGCCGAGCGCCACCACCGCGCCGTACGCCGACGGCCGCAGCCCGTCCGCCCGCATGGCCAGCGGCATGATCGTCGAGGTCTGCATGGTCAGCACGGCCAGCACGAAGGTCAGGCCCACGAAGACCAGGAACGTGCGGTCGGTCAGCGCCGTGTGCAGGCCGGGCGCTCGGGTCCGCCCCTGCCGGGTCGCCCGCCCGCCGCGCGCCGCCGTCGCGTCCCGCGCCCCACGCTCCGCCGACGCGGCCCGCGCGTCATGCTCCGCCGACGCCGACGCCGACGCCGACGCCGACGCCGACGCCGACGCCGTGGCCGTCCGCGCGCCGAGCTCCGCCGTCGCGGCCCGGGCGGCGCGTGCGCGGGTCAGCGTCTCCGGGACCTTCCAGCCGATCACCGCCGCCGCGGCCAGGGTGGCGGCGGCGTCGACCAGGAAGAGCGCGACGAAGCTCGCCTCGGCGAGCAGGCCCGCCAGCAGCGACGCCACCGCCATGCCGAGGTTCCACGCCCAGAACTGGAGGTTGAAGGCGCGCGAGCGGCGCTCCTCCGGAACCACGTCGACGATCGCCGCGACGAAGGCGGGGCTGGGCATCGAGTGCGCCACCCCGACCAGGGCGGCGAGCACGGCGATCACCGCGAGGTGCCGGCTGAAGGCGAGCGCCGCCATCAGCCCGGCGGTGGCCAGGTGGGCGGCGAGCAGGGTGGCCCGCCGTCCCCACCGGTCGGCCAGCACCCCGCCGAGCAGCACGCCGGCCGCCCCGCCCAGCCCGTACGCGCCGACCACCGTGCCGGTCAGCGCCTCGCTCGCGCCGCGCGCCTCGGTCAGGTAGAGCGACAGGAAGAGCATGGCGAACGCGCCGGCCCGATTGATCAGCAGGCCGGCCCAGAGGTACCAGAAGGTGGCGGGAAGCCCGCCCGCGGTGTCGTCCAGCCAGCGGCGCAGGGCCCGCACTCGTCCTCCAGAAAGTTTTCTTAACTATTCAGCGTGGACCGTAGGAACCCCGGATGCGCGGTGCCAGCGAATTTCCGATCACCGCGCGCCGGTCGGCTCGGTCTCGCGGTGCGGGTCGTCCGACCGGCCGGCGTCCCGGCCGGGCGTCACCGGCTCGGCCGGGGCGATGGCCGCCGCCTCGGCCGCCTCCGGGGCGGGCGGCTGGACCGCCGTCACCGGCACCACGGTCCCGGTGGCGCCGCGCAGGGCGACGGCGCGCCGCTCCCGGGCCGGGCCCGAGATCAGGTGGGCGACGGCCATGAGTCCACCGATCGCGGCGCAGCCGAGCCAGAGCTGGGTGTTGCCGGCCTGCTCCCGGACCAGCCCGCCGAGGACCGGCGCGACGGCGCCGGCCACCTGCCAGGAGAGCGAGAAGACGCCCTGGTAGCGGCCGCGCAGCTCGCCGGGGGAGAGCTCGGCGATCAGGGTGGCGTTGGAGGGCGAGTTGAGCATCTCGCCGACGGTCCAGATCAGCACGGTCAGGCCGTAGAGCCAGGCGGCGTCGGCGAACGCGGTGAGGCCGAAGCCGACGCCCATCACCACCGAGGCCAGGGCGAGCACGTGCGACCGGCTGCGGCCCCTGATCAGCCGGGGCACGAAGAGCTGGCCGACCACGATCAGCACCCCGTTGAGCGCGATCACCGAGCCGTACGTGGCGGGGCTGAGGCCGTCGTCGCCCATCGCGATCGGCAGCATCGAGATGTGCTGGAGGAAGACCAGCGCGCCGAACAGGTTGAGCGTCACGAAGCCCAGGAAGACGCGGTCGGTCAGGATGGTGCGCAGCGCCCCGGCCGGTGCCCCGGCGTCCCTGGGGCGGGCGGCGGCGGGGGCCTGCCGCGTCTCGCGGACCTTGACGAAGATGACCAGCGCGGTGATCACGGTGGTGGTCGCGTCCACCACGAAGAGCAGCAGGTAGCCCGCCTCGGCGGCGAGGCCGGCGAGGACCGCCGCGCAGGCGAAGCCGAGGTTGATCGCCCAGTAGTTCAGCGAGAAGGCGCGCAGCCGGTCCTTCTCCGGCACCACGTCGATCATCATGGCCCCGAACGCGGGGCGGGACGCCTCGGCGAACGTGCCGAGCAGCAGCGCGCCGAGCGCGACCGCCCAGAGTTCCTCGGCGAAGCCGAGGGCGAGCATCATGGTGGCCGCGCCGAGGTGCGCGGTGAGCAGGGTCGGCCGGCGGCCCCAGCGATCGGCGAGCGTGCCGCCGACGGTGGTGCCGACGGCGCCGCCGACGCCCCAGAGCCCGATCACGAGGCCCGCCTGGGACGCGGAGAAGCCGCGCTCCTGGGTGAGGTAGATGGCGAGGAAGATCAGGACGAACGAGCCGAGGCGGTTGATCAGCGTCCCCGCCCAGAGGTACCAGAAGGTGACCGGCAGGCCGCCTGTCGTGTCCCGGAACCAACCTCGTACCGTCCGCATTCGGCGCCCCCCGCTCGCGTAATGACCGCTGTGATTGTTGCGCCTTACAACCTAGTGTCGGGCCGGTTTGCCGGTCATCGCCTTTTCCACGTGGTGGTCGTCACGACCACTGCCCGCGTGTTCCCGGGCGACGTGCGGCAGGATGATCGGCATGACTGCGAGCGAGGGGCCCACCGTCGGGACGCTGGTCCTGCTGCGGCACGGCGAGAGCGACTGGAACGCCAAGAACCTCTTCACCGGCTGGGTCGACGTCGACCTGACCGAGAAGGGCGAGAACGAGGCGCGCCGCGGCGGCGAGCTGCTGCGCGAGCACGGCCTCCTGCCGGACGTGGTGCACACCAGCGTGATGCGCCGCGCGATCCGCACCGCCGAGCTGGCGCTCAACGCGGCCGACCGGCACTGGATCGCCGTCCGCCGGTCGTGGCGGCTCAACGAGCGGCACTACGGCGCGTTGCAGGGCAAGAACAAGAAGCAGACCCTGGAGGAGTACGGCGAGGAGCAGTTCATGCTCTGGCGCCGCTCGTACGACACCCCGCCGCCGCCGATCGCGGACGACGACGAGTTCTCGCAGGTGGGCGACCCGCGTTACGCGCTGCTGCCGAGCGAGCTGATGCCGCGCACCGAGTGCCTCAAGGACGTCGTCGAGCGGATGCTGCCCTACTGGTACGACTCGATCGTGCCCGACATCCTGGCCGGCCGGACGGTGCTGGTGGCCGCGCACGGCAACTCGCTGCGCGCCCTGGTCAAGCACCTGGACCAGATCTCCGACGAGGCCATCGCCAAGCTGAACATCCCCACCGGCATCCCGCTGCGCTACGACCTGGACCCGCAGCTGCGCCCGCTCACCCTGGGCGGCACCTACCTCGACCCGGCCGCCGCCAAGGCCGCCGCCGCCGCGGTCGCCAACCAGGGCCGCTGACGCTCACGGAAGGGCCCCCGCCGGCGCGCGTCGCCGACGGGGGCCCTTCCGCGTACCTCAGGTCGCGGCGGGCGGGGTCTCGCCGGTGATCAGGTAGACCACGTGCTCGCCGGCGTTGACGGCGTGGTCGGCGAAGCGTTCGTAGAAGCGGCCGAGGAGGGTGGCGTCGATGGCGGTCTCCACCCCGTACGGCCAGTCCTCGCCGAGCAGCACCCCGAAGAGGCTCCGGTGCAGGTCGTCCATGGTGTCGTCGTCGCGGTCCAGCTCGGCGGCGAGGTCCGCGTCGGGCTTGGCGAGCACCGAGCCGATCTTGATGGCCATCCGGTCCGCGGCGGCGGCCATCTCGGTGAAGATCGGCCGCAGCTCCGCCGGTACGGCCGGCGAGGGGTGCCGGCGCAGGGCGGTCTTGGCGACGTGGTCGGCGAGGTCTCCCATCCGCTCCAGGTCGGCGGCGACGTGCAGCGCGGTGATCATCGCGCGCAGGTCGGAGGCGACCGGCGCCTGCCGGGCGAGCAGGTCGCAGACCCGCTCCTCGACGTGCCGGTAGAGGTCGTCGATCTCGGCGTCCCGCTCGATGACCGTCTCGGCCGCCCGGCGGTCCGCGGTGAGCAGGGCGCGGGTGGCCTGCCGCATCGCGGCCCGGACACCCTCCGCCATGTCCACCAGCAGCTGGCTGACGATCTGCAGGTCAGCCCGGAACTCGTCGCGCATTGTCACGTCCTGTGGTCGGTGGTCGCCGCCGCGTGGGCGGCGAGGGGCAGTGCGCCGCCCACGGTAGGTCGGGCGGGGCGGACCCGAGGTGAACCCCGGTGAACGACGCCGGACGTGGGAGTGAACTTTCCCGGAAGCGCGAGTGATTCACACTTTTTGTGGTGGTTGCCAGGTGAACAATGACCCTACGATCGCCGGGTGGAGTGGGCGGTGACGGTCGCGTTGACCGTGGGGCTGGTGGCCGGGCTGGTCGCCGGGGCGCTGCTGCCCCGGTTCGTCCCCGCGCTGCGCGGGCGCTCCACCTCGCCGGGGAGCCGGTCCGGCTCCCCCCTCACGCGTGGGAGGCTCCCGATAGCCGAGGATCCGCAGTCCGGGCTCGGCCGCCGGACCATCGACTCCCTCCGGGCGGGGGTGGTGGTGCTCGACCCCGAGGACCTGCCCGTCCTGGTCAACCCCGCCGCCCGCGCGATGGGGCTGCTCCGCACCGGCCCGACCCCCGGCTCCGTCGCCGCCCACCCGCTGATCCGTACGCTCGCCGGGCAGGTGCGGCGCACCGGCGTGCGGCGCGAGATCGAGCTGGACCTGCCGCGCGGCCGCGACAACGCGGAGGTGAACCCGCTGGGGGTGCACCTGCGGGCGATGGGGCTCGGCGCGGGCTACATCGCGGTGGAGGCGGCCGACGTCACCGAGTCGCACCGGCTGGCCCGGGTGCGCCGGGACTTCGTGGCCAACGTCAGCCACGAGCTGAAGACCCCGATCGGCGCCCTCCAGCTCCTCGCCGAGGCGCTGCTGGACGCCACCGAGCCGGCCGGCGCCGGCGCGCCCGACCTCTCCGAGGACCTGGTCGCCGCCCGGCGCTTCGCCGAGCGGATCCAGCACGAGTCGACCCGGCTGGGCCGCCTGGTGCAGGAGCTGCTGGAGCTGACCCGGCTCCAGGGCGCCGAGCCACAGCCGCCGCCGGAGCCGGTCGCCGTCGACTGGGTGATCGCCGAGGTGGTCGACCGGACCCGCACCTCCGCCGCCGCCCACCGGATCGACGTGGTCGTCGACGGGGAGCGGGGCCTCACGGTCCACGGCAGCGACACCCAGCTCGCGACGGCGGTGTCGAACCTGGTCGAGAACGCCGTCAACTACTCGGGCGAGGGCACCACCGTCCGGATCACCGCCCGCGCGGGCGACGAGCACGTGGAGATCGCCGTCGCCGACCAGGGCATCGGCATCGCCCCGACCGACGTCGACCGCATCTTCGAGCGGTTCTACCGGGCCGACCAGGCCCGGTCCCGGTCGACCGGCGGCACCGGCCTGGGGCTGGCGATCGTCAAGCACATCGCCGGCAACCACGGCGGGCGGGTCGAGGTGTCGAGCACCCTCGGCGGTGGGTCGACGTTCACCCTGCGGCTGCCCGCCGGTCCCCCCGACGAGATCCTGGCGACACTGCCGTCCGCTGGGATCGAGGCCGGCCCGGCCGAGCTCCGGCAGGTCTGACAGCAATGGAAAGGAAGTCCCCGTTGAGCCGCGTTCTGGTGGTCGAGGACGAGGAGTCGTTCTCCGACGCCCTGTCGTACATGCTCCGCAAGGAGGGCTTCGAGGTCTCCGTCGCCGCGACGGGCCCCGCCGCCCTGACCGAGTTCGACCGGACCGGCGCCGACATCGTGCTGCTCGACCTGATGCTGCCCGAGATGTCCGGCACGGAGGTGTGCCGGCAGCTGCGGCAGCGCTCGCACGTGCCGATCATCATGGTCACCGCGCGGGACAGCGAGATCGACAAGGTGGTCGGCCTGGAGATCGGCGCCGACGACTACGTGACGAAGCCGTACTCGCCGCGGGAACTGGTCGCCCGGATCCGGGCGGTGCTGCGCCGGCAGAGCGCCGAGGTGGCCGAGTCGGGCGCGCCGACGCTCGCCGCCGGCCCGGTCCGGATGGACATCGAGCGGCACGTGGTGACCGTCGACGGGGCCCCGGTGCAGCTTCCGCTCAAGGAGTTCGAGCTGCTGGAGCTGCTGCTGCGCAACGCCGGCCGGGTGCTGACCCGGGGGCAGCTCATCGACCGGGTCTGGGGCGCCGACTACGTCGGGGACACCAAGACGCTCGACGTGCACGTCAAGCGGCTGCGTTCCAAGATCGAACCGGAGCCGTCCGCGCCGCGCTTCATCGTCACCGTGCGGGGCCTGGGCTACAAGTTCGAGCCCTGACCGGCCCGCGCGACGAGGGGCCCGCGCATCGGCGCGGGCCCCTCGCCGGGCGTCAGGCGGGGTCGGCGGGGTGCGGGGCGACCATGCCCCCCCGGCTGCGCGCGCCGCACAGCTCGGCCAGCTTCGCGTACGCGGGCGCGCCGATGAGCGCCGTCAGCTCGGGGCCGTAGGAGACGTACATCGGCTCGGTGCCGACGTGCGCGTCGGTGGAGGAGGTGCACCACCAGTCCAGGTCGTGCCCGCCCGCGCCCCAGCCCCGCCGGTCGAACTCGGCAAGCGTGGAGACCAGCACCTTGGTGTTGTCCGGCCGCTTGACCCACTCCTGGTCGCGGCGGATCGGCAACTGCCAGCAGACGTCCGGCTTGTATTCCAGCGGGTGCACCCCGTCGCGCAGCGCCTGCGCGTGCAGGGCGCAGCCGGCGCCGCCCGGGAAGTCGGCGTCGTTGAGGAAGACGCACGGGCCCTCCGCCCCCTGGGTGGCGGTGCGGCGGGCCGGGTTCTTGCCGTCGACGGTGTCGTTCTCGGTCCAGTTCTTGAAACCGCGACGGTGGTGCTGCCACGTCGCCGGGCTCAGCCGCTTCACCGCCGCCCGGACCCGCTGCTCGTCGTCGGAGTCGGTGAAGAACGCGCCGTGCGAGCAGCAGCCGTCGGCGGCCCGGCCGGCGACGATGCCGTGGCAGCCCCGGCCGAAGACGCACGTCCAGCGGGAGAGCAACCAGGTGAGGTCGGCCCGGACGACGTGGCTCTCGTCCGCCGGGTCGACGAACTCGATCCACTCCCGGGGAAAGTCGAGCGGCACCTCGCGGCTGCGCGGGTCGTCCGGGTCGTCCACCAGCACTCGGAGTTCGATCTGCCCTGTCACCCGGCCCAGCGTACGCCCGGAGCCCGGCCCGGTCCGCCGAGCCGCGCGATCGCGTTGCCCCTACTGTCTTGGACATGCGACTGGGTGTCCTCGACGTCGGTTCCAACACGGTGCACCTGCTGGTGGTCGACGCCCACCACGGCGCGCACCCGTGGCCGGCGCACTCGGAGAAGGTGGTGCTCCGGCTCGCCGAGCAGATCGGGCCGGACGGCGCGCTCACCGAGGCGGGCGCGGACAGCCTGGTCAAGGCGGTCAGCATGGCCAGGGCGGCCGCCGCCGGGCTGGACGCCGACGACCTGATCGCGTTCGCCACCTCCGCCGTCCGGGACGCCACCAACGCCCAGGAGGTGCTCGCGCGGGTCCGCGACGAGGCCGGCGTACGCCTGGAGGTGCTGCCGGGCGCCGACGAGGCCCGGCTGACCTTCCTCGCCGTGCGGCGCTGGTTCGGCTGGTCGGCGGGGCGGCTGCTGGTGCTGGACATCGGCGGCGGCTCCCTGGAGATCGCGGCCGGCATCGACGAGGACCCGGCCGTGGCGGTGTCCCTGCCGCTCGGCGCCGGCCGGCTCACCCGCGACCGGCTCCGGGTGGACCCGGACAGCGCGGCCCCGCCCTCGGCGGAGGCGGTCGAGGAGCTGCGGGAACACGTCGACGGGATGCTGGAGCCCGTCGTCGCGCGGATGGCCGAGGTGGGCTGGGACCGGCCGGTGGCCACCTCGAAGACGTTCCGGACGCTGGCCCGGCTGGCCGGCGCCGCGCCCGCCGGGGCGGGCCTGTGGGCCCCGCGCCGGCTCACCCGACGCGGGCTTCGGCAGGTGCTCGGGTTCGTCCGGCACATCCCGCCGGCCCAGCTCGTCGAGCTGGAGGGCGTCAGCCCCGGCCGGGCCCACCAGCTGCTCGCCGGCGCGGTGGTCGCCGAGGCGGTGCTGCGCCGGCTCGACGTGGAGGCGCTGGACATCTGCCCGTGGGCGCTGCGCGAGGGCGTGATCCTGCGCCGCCTCGATCAGCTCGGTTCCGGGTGATCTGGGCGCTTTGCCGGCTCTCGTCGTGAGGGGTCGATCGGACGCGGCTACCCTCGATGGTGTGACTTCCCGCGTTCCGGTGCTCCTCTCCAGCTCATCGGTCTTCCCTGAGCGGACCGCGGCGGCGTTCCAACTGGCCGCGGCGCTCGGCTACGACGGCGTCGAGGTGATGGTCTGGACCGACGCCGTCAGCCAGGACGTCGGCGCCCTGCGCGGGCTCGCCGAGCACTACGGCGTCCCCGTGCTCTCCGTCCACGCGCCCTGCCTGCTGGTCACCCAGCGGGTGTGGAGCCCGGACCCGTGGGAGCGGCTGCGCCGTTCCGCCGAGATGGCGGCGACGCTCGGGGCGCCCACGGTGGTGGTCCACCCGCCGTTCACCTGGCAACGGGACTACGCGCGCAACTTCGCCGACGGGCTGAGCGCGATCGCCGCCGAGTTCCCGGACCTGAGCTTCCCGGTGGAGAACATGTACCCGGTGCGGATGGCCGGCCGGCAGTTCGTCCCGTACGTCCCGGGCTGGGATCCCACCGAGACCGGCTACTCGTCCTACACGCTCGACCTGTCGCACTGCGCCGCCTCGCACACCGACGCGCTGGCGATGGCCGACCGGATGGGCGCCGGCCTCACGCACGTGCACCTCGGCGACGGCACCGGCGAGGGGCGCGACGAGCACCTGGTGCCCGGGCGGGGCAACCAGCCCTGCGCCGAGCTGCTCTCCTCGCTCGCCGGGCGCGGGTTCACCGGCTCGGTCGCCGTCGAGGTCACCACCCGGGGCGCGAAGAGCCGCGCCGTGCGGGAGGCCGACCTGCGCGAGGCGCTGGCGTTCGCCCGCCAGCACCTCGGCACCCCGTCCCCGGTCGACGCCTGACCGCCGACCGGCTCCCGGCCGACCTCGGGTGGCGTCAGACGACCGTGGTGAGGGACTCCTTGGCGGCCGCGCCGGCCTGCTCGCCGATCGCCGCGCGCTTGCGGGCGCGGTGCGCGGCCACGTGGGAGCGGGTGGCGCAGCGCTCCGAGCAGAACCGCCGGCAGCAGTTGGACGAGGTGTCCAGGTAGACGTTGCCGCAGCGCTCGTCGGCGCAGACCCCGAACCGGGCGCTGCCGTACTCGCAGAGCCAGACCGACAGGCCCCAGACGGCGCCGGCCAGGTATTCGGCGCTGACCGAGGCGCCCCGGCTGGTCACGTGCATGTGCCAGTCGCTGGAGTCGTGCCCGGAGATGCGGGGCTGCACCGGGAACGCCTCCAGCAGGGCGTTGAGCTCGGTCACCGCCTGGGCGTCCCGCCCGGAGGTGCCGTACTCGAAGACGTCGCGCAGGCGCTTCTGCGCCCGCCGGAAGGTCGCGAGGTCCCGTTCCGCCACCTCGTCGCGCATCCACGCGTTTTCTTCGGGGAAGAGGGCTCGCAGGTCGTCGAGGTCGTCCAGGCGGGCGTTGACGAGGTCAACGCCGGTCCGGGCGTACGCGTCGAAGTTCACGCCCCCAACGGTAGTCGACTCGTCAGCCCCGTGGCGCGTCGATGTAGTGCGGCAGGAACCGCGCGTAGCCGTCGGTGATGAGGCTCGCGCTCTCCCGCAGCCCGGCGCCGGCCGACTCGCCGTCGACGATCCAGCTGCCCAGCACCGTCCGGTTGCCCTCGAACTCCGGCAGCGCGCGGAACTCCTGGTAGCACCAGCCCTCGTCGCCGTAGATCCCCGGGTTGGCGATCTCCCCGTCGCCGGTGACGATCCGCACCGAAGCGCCCTCCCGGCCGAGCAGCGGCTTCGCCACGTACTCGGACATCCCGCGCGGCGAGTCGAGATACGCCGGCAGCAGCAGCTCGTGGCCCGGGTACAGCTCCCACAGCACGGCGAGCAGGGCCTTGTTCGACAGGAGCAGCTTCCAGGCCGGCTCGATCCAGGTGGTCGGGGTGCCCGGCTCCAGCGCCGGCGGCCCGTACGGCTCGGCGACCATCCACTCCCAGGGATAGAGCTTGAAGCAGGTGGTGACCGGCTGGTCCGCCGCGTCGAGGAAGCGCCGGCCGTCCCAGCCGAGCTCCTGGATCGGCTGGAGCTCGACCTCCAGCCCGGCCTGCCGGGCGGTCTCGGCCAGGTAGCCGGCGGTCATGTGGTCCTCGCCGGACTCCTCCTCGTTCGACCAGACCACGTGCACCCGGCGGTCGTGCAGGCCGGCGCCGATCTTCGCCCAGGCGCCGACGAGGCGCTCGTGCAGGCTGTTCCACTGGTCCAGCTCCGGCCGGGTGTCCTCCAGCCAGTACCACTGGACGATGCTCGCCTCGACCAGCGAGGTCGGGGTGTCGGCGTTGTATTCCAGCAGCTTCGGCGGCCAACTGCCGTCGTAGGCGAGGTCGAAGCGGCCGTAGAGGGACGGCGGCGCCTCGCGCAGCGACCGGGCCACGGCCTCGGCGGCCCAGTCCGGGATGCCGAACTCGGCGTGCCGGCGGCGCGCGACGACGTGCTCGGCGGCGGCCACCGACATCCGGTGCAGCTCCTCCGTCGCCTCCTCCAGCCGGAGCACCTCGGCCAGCTCGAACGCGTACGCGGCGGTCTCGTCCCAGTACGACATGATCCCGCCGTCGGGCAGCTCGGTGTCGACGTACACCAGGCCCTGGGAGCGGATGGTGGCGTCCCAGCCCGGGCGGGGGTCGACGGACTCGCGGCGCACCTCAGCCGCCGCAGGCGGCGAGGTGGGTGCCGAAGCCGCCCCGGTCGGGTACGGCCGTGGCGGTCGGCTCCGGCGCGACGCGGACGGCGGTGACCTCGGGCGTCCGCTTGGCGACGGCCACCGTGCCGTCGCCGCCGGCGGGCCCGAGCGCGCAGTCGTCGTCATCGTCGTCGGAGGTCGTGTTGCAGGCGGTGAGGGCGAGCGCCAGGGCGGTGAGCGCGCCGAGCTGCACGGAGGCCGACCGGAGCCGGCGGCGGGGGCGTTGTTCCACGTCATGGTTGTAACCGATGAGCACCACCGCCGTCCGCCCGCGGGTGGGGCCTGTGACACGGTTGGGACGTACGCGCGGGCGCCCTGGCCGCCGCCCGGCGCGGGGGCGTGGCCGGGCGTTACGCTCGGTCCATGCTCCGTTCCGTCATCCTCGCCGCGTCCCGGTCATCCCAGGTCGAGCGGCTCGTCGCGACGGCCCCGTTCACCCGGGACCTCGTCCGCCGGTTCGTCGCCGGCGCCAAGACCGACGACGCGTTGCGCGCGACCCGCGAGCTCGTCGACGACGGTCTCGCGGTCACCCTCGACAACCTCGGCGAGGACACCGTCACCCCCGAGCAGGCCAACGCCACGCGGGACGAGTACCTGCGGCTGCTGAGGCTGCTCTCGGGCGCCGGGCTCACGCCGGCCGCCGAGGTGAGCGTCAAGCTCTCCGCGCTCGGCCAGATGTTCGACGAGCAGCTCGCGTACGAGAACGCGCGGGCGATCTGCGCGGCGGCCGACGAGGCGGGCACCACGGTCACCCTCGACATGGAGGACCACACCACCACCGACTCGACCCTCGACATCCTGGCGAAGCTCCGCAAGGACCACCCGTCCACGGGGGCGGTGCTCCAGGCGTACCTGCGGCGGACCGAGTCGGACTGCCGTGAGCTGGCCACGGCCGGCTCCCGGGTGCGGCTGTGCAAGGGCGCCTACAAGGAGCCCGAGTCGGTGGCCTACCAGTCGGCCCGCGAGGTGGACAAGTCGTACGTCCGTTGCCTGAACATCCTGATGTCCGGCGACGGATACCCGATGCTGGCCACCCACGACCCGCGCCTGATCGCCATCGGCGAGGACCGGGCGCGCTGGTTCGACCGCGGCCCCGAGCGCTTCGAGTTCCAGATGCTGTACGGCATCCGGCCGGAGGAGCAGGCCCGGCTGGTCGGCGACGGCTACACCGTGCGCACCTACGTCCCCTACGGCGACGAGTGGTACGGCTACCTGATGCGTCGCCTCGCCGAGCGCCCGTCGAACCTGGCCTTCTTCGGGCGCGCGGTGCTCAGCAAGAAGTGACTCAGCCGTTCGACCATTCCCGGGTGCTCAGCACCAGGCGGTAGCCGTCCGGATCGGCCACCGTCACCCCCCAGCGGTCCCAGTACGGGCCGGCGGAGACCCTCGTCCCGCCGGCCCGTTCCAGTTCCCAGACCAGCTCGTCGTCGACCGGGCCGTCGAGGTAGAGCACCAGCAGGTCCTCGGTGCTCGGCGTGGGCTCGGCGGCGAGCTGCTCGCCGCCGACGAGTTCCAGGTGCCAACCCGCACCCGGCAGGCCCACCATCAGCAGGTCGTGCTCGCCGGGCCCGTCGGCGGTGGAGCGCCACAGCACGTCGAGGCCGAGCCCGCCGACCCAGAACCGTTCGGCCGCCGTGAGGTCGCGGCTGGGGCGGGCGACGCGTACGTGTGGGTTCGTGGTGCGGGAGAGAGGCATGCCGTCGATCCTGCGAGCTCAAGCCGACTTCAGGCCAACCTTGACGGCGGAAGATAAGCCGATTAGCTTTCAGGCTATGAATATTAGCTACGTGGAGCGGGACGGCGGGCGGATCGCCTACGAGACGCACGGGCAGGGGCCGCTCGTGGTCCTCTCGCACGGCATGGGGGAGAACCGGGGCTCCTTCCGCCACCTGGTGCCGCTGCTCGTCGCGGCGGGGCACCGGGTGGCGTCGGTGGACGTCCGGGGGCACGGCGAATCCAGCGCCGGCTGGCCGTCGTACGCCCCGGCCGAGGTCGCCGCCGACCTCCTGGCGGTGGTCCGCGCCCTCGGCGGCGGGCCGGCCACCCTCGTCGGCAGCTCCTCCAGCGCGGCGGCCGTGGTCTTCGCCGCCGCCGACGCCCCCACGCTGGTCAGCGGGATCGTCCAGGTCGGCCCGTTCGTCGAGGAGCCGAAGCTCAACCCGTTCCTGCGGGTCGCGCTGGCCGCCGTGCTGCGCAGCCCCCGGCTGTTCGGGATGTTCCACCGCACGCTCTTCCCGTGCGACCGGCCGGCCGACGACGCGGCGTACCGCAAGGCGATGGTCGCCACCCTGCGCGAGCCGGGCCGGATGGCCGCGACCCGCGGGGTGGCCGCCCCCGTCGACCCGCACTGGACCGCCCGCGCCCGCGACGTCCGGCAGCCGGTGCTGGTGCTGATGGGCACGAAGGACCCCGACTTCCCGGACCCGGGCGGCGCGGCAGCCCGCGCCGCCCGCCGGCAGTTCGCCACCGCCGAGGCCCGCATGATCGCCGACTCCGGCCACTACCCGCACGCCGACCGGCCGGCGCAGACCGCCGCCGACCTGCTGGAATTCCTGGCGGTGACCGGGCGTGCCTAGGGCCGGGCTCAACCAGCGGGCCGTGGTGCGGGAGGCGGCCCTGCTCGCCGACGAGGTCGGCGCCGACCGGCTCACCCTCGCCGCGCTCGCCAACCGGCTCGGCGTCGCGCTGCCCAGCCTCTACAAGCACGTCCGGGGGGCCGACGCGCTCGCCCAGAAGCTCTCCGCGCTCGCCACCGACGAACTCGCCGACGACCTCACCACCGCCGCCGCCGGCCGGGCCGGACCGGACGCGCTGCGCGCCGTCGCCGCCGCCTACCGGGCGTACGCCCGCCGGCACCCCGGCCGCTACCCGACCACCCAACGCGTACCCGACCCGACCGACCCGGAGCACGTGGCCGCCGGCGAACGGGCCGTCGGGGCGATCTACGCCGTCCTGCGGGGCTACGGTCTCGACGGCGACGCCGCCGTCGACGCGACCCGGATGCTGCGCAGCACCCTGCACGGCTTCGTCTGCCTGGAGGCGGCCGGCGGGTTCGGCCTGCCCCGCGCCGTCGACACGTCCTTCGACCGGCTGGTCGCCGCCCTGGACGGCACGTTCCGCTCCTGGCCGGAGTGAGCAGCGCCGATGTACGCCATGGGTCTGCTCCTGCCCTTCCTGCCCTTCCTGCTCTGCCTGCTCTTCCTGCTCGAACTGGCCGTGCTGGCCGTCGGCGGCTGGTGGGGCTGGACGCTGGACGTCGGCGGCCGGTGGGGCTGGACACCGGACGCCGGCGGCTGGTGGGGCTGGACGCTGGACGCCGGGGCGCCGGTGCGGGCGGCCGCCGCCGTCGCCGTGCCGCTGCTGCTCGCCGCCCTCTGGGGCATCCTCGGCTCGCCGAAGGCCCGGGTGTCGCTGCCGGCGGTGGGCAAGCACGCCTTCCAGGCCGCCTGGTTCGCCGCCGGCGGTGGGATGCTGGCCCTGCTCGGGCGGCCACTGGCCGGCGTCGCGCTGGTCGCCACCTGGGCGCTCACCGTCGCCCTGCTGCGCCGTGCCGGCCGCCCCGCCTGACCCGCCCTTCCGCCCGTTCTGCGGTTTGCCGTCCCGTGTTTCTACCCTTCCGCCTGTTTTGTCATTCCGTCTGGCCGCTGCCCCGTCTGGCGGGTCGCCGTCGGCCCCGCAGCCCCGTCTGGCCCGCCGGGCAGACGCCGTAGATCTTGGTAGGTAACGGCCCCTGGAGGGGCCATTTCTCGCCAAGATCGCCCGATGCCCTACAACTTTGTCCTGGCACCCTTCGACTCTTGCCTCGGCAACCCCGGCGTCGGTCTTCGGGCGGCCTTCGGCGTCGGTGTCCGGCCAGCGTGGTTGCCGCCGCGTGTGGGCACCGTGGCACGAGTTGCCCGAACGGCGGCGCACCGAGGCGGGTGGTCGCCGGGGCGTCTCGGAGGTCGTACCCTTCGCCGGGTGAGCGACGGGAAGCCCGGGCTGGACGGCCACCGGCAGACGGCCGACGTGCCGGCCCCGGCCGCCCCCGAGGTGTCCGCCGCGCGACCCGCCCGGGACCCACTGTCGAACAGCCCGGTCCCGCCAGCCCCGCCCGCCGTGCCGTCCGCGTCGTCCCCGTCCGCCGTGCCGTCCGCGTCGTCCCCGTCCGCTGTGCCGTCCGCGCAGTCCCCGCCCGCTGTGCCGTCCGCGTCGCCCCCGCCCGCTGTGCCGTCCGCGTCGCCCCCGCCCGCTGTGCCGTCCGCGTCGCCCCCGTCCGCCGTGCCGGCCGCGCCGTCCCCGCCCGTTGTGCCGGCGGGAGTCGACGTGGTTGCGCCGGTCCCGTCCGCAGCGTCGGCCGGAGCCGATGTGGTCGAGTCGGCCGCGCCCGTCGGGCCGACGGCCGTTGATTCAGCCTTGGTTGGGCCGGTGGCCGTTGATTCGGCCTTGGTCAGTCCGGCGGCCGTCGGATCAGTCCTCGTCGGGCCCGTCGTTCCCGGTCAGGGGGCGGCGCGGCGTCCCGGGCGGGTGGCGGGGCGGCTTCGGCCGTTCTGGGCGGCGGTCGCGGCGGTCGCGGTGATGCTCGCCTGCGGCCTGTCCACGGCGCTGCTGGCCGACCGGGTGCGGCACGGGGCGGGGCCGCTGCCGTCCCGTACGGCCGCCGACGACCCCGCGACGCAGGCCGCCCGCCAGCTCGGCGAGCGGATGACGGCCGAACTGGCCCGGCAGTCGACGGCCCTGCTCGGCGGGGACCGGGCCGGTTTCCTCGCCGTCGCCGAGCCGGCCGCCCATCCGGACCTGCGCCGCCGGTACGCCGCGCTGCGAGCGCTGCGGGTGACCACCTGGCAGGCCGGCGCGACCGACCTGCCCACCCCGGTCGAGGGGCGGCCCGGCGAGTGGCGGCTGCCGGTCGAGTTCCGGTACTGCTTCGTCGTGCCGGACTGCCGGCCCAGCCGCCTGCTGACCGTCACCCGCTGGCGGGCGGGGGAGGAGCGGCCCCGGCTGCTCGCCGTCGAGCCGTCCCGTTCGGCTGAGGCCGGCACCCGGCCCTGGGAGGTCAGCGAACTGGCCGTCGCCGTCGGCCCGCGTACCCTCGTGGCCACCACCCCCGCCCTGCGCGGGAAGCTGCCGGGCCTGCTCGCCCAGGCCGAGGCGGCCGCCACGGTCGCGGACGCGTACGCGGTCGGCGACCGGAAGCCGGACCGGTACCGGATCTTCTACGCGGGCCGCGCCGAGTGGAAGCGCTGGTACGGCGGCGGCCGTCCCCAGTGGACCGGCGGGTACGCGGTCACCGTCGGCGGCGGCCATCACGAGGTGGTGCTGAACGCCGACGGGCTGGCGTCCGGCGGGGTGGACGACCTGCTCCGGCACGAGCTGACCCACGCCGCCTCGCTGCCCGAGCGGGGCTACCCGGGCAAGGGCACCTGGTGGCTGGTCGAGGGGCTGGCCGAACACGCCGGCGCGGACGGCCAGCCGGTCGACCGGTACGAGGGGCTGACCGAGGTGCGGCGGCTGGCGAAGGGCGGCTGGGACGGCCGGCTCGACGGTCTCACCCCCGCCGACGACGCCCCGGCCGACCGGGTCAGCGGCAGCTACGGGATCTCCTACCTGGCTGTCCGGCACCTTGCCGACCGGTTCGGCCCGGAGCGGCTGCTGGCCTTCTTCGCGGCAGTGGTGCACGAGCGCCGCCCGCTGGCCGACGCCGGCGAGGCGACCTTCGGCGAGCCGTGGAGCGTCCTGCACGACGAATGCGTCGCGTACGTCCGCGCCGTGGCCGCCTGAGCGCGGTCGTCGGCGTGCCCGGTCGCCCATCACGGGCCGCCCCGTTGGCCGCCGCCCGCCGCCCGCCGCCCGCCGCCCGCTGGTCGCCGCCCGCCGCCCGCTGGCGGTCGCTCGTCGTCCGCCCCCTGGCCGCCGCCCGCCACCCGTTGCCCGCCGCCCGCCACCCGTTGCCCGTCGCTCGCCGGCCGCTGACCGTCGCTCGTCGCCCGCCGGCCGTTGCCCGACGGCGGTGCGGTCGTCCGCGGTGCGGTGACCGGCGACGGCGCAGCCCGGGATATTCATGATCGACCGCTGTCGGGCGTCGCCGACCGACCTGACACACTGGTGCCCGCTCCCAGCGCGGAGCCCCGGTCCGCGTCCGGAAGCGGCCCGGGGCACCCGCCCGGTGGTTCCGGTGGCGCCGCCGGAACCACCGGGCGCCTTCCGCCACCGGGCGCGGACCGGGTGACGAGCGCGGCGGCGGCGCCGGAGACCGACCGGACGGCGGGGCCACGGGCCGGCGGCAACCGACCCGACGGCCGCCCGGCGAGCGAACGGCAACCGACCTGACGGCCGCGCCGCAGGCGAATGGGGGCCGACCGGGGCCGGAGCGAGGACCGACCGGACGCCGGGCGCAACAGGTTCGACGACGACGTAGCCGGTCGGGTGGACAACGGCCCGAACCATGATCAGTTGTACGAAGGGATCGCGCCGGTCACAGCCGCCCCGCTACCGTACTGGTAACACGCGCGTCGCCGGTCCGGGCGGGAGGATCCCGTCCGGTGGCACGCGCCGGGCATGGGATGGGTCGGTGAGCCATGGCCGGGTCGCAGTCCGACGGACGGCTGTCGGAGGTCAAGTTTCTCACCGTCGCCGAGGTGGCGACGGTGATGCGGGTGTCGAAGATGACGGTCTACCGCCTGGTGCACAGCGGTGAGCTCACCGCGGTCCGGGTCGGCAGGTCGTTCCGGGTGCCCGAACACGCGGTGCACGAATACCTGCGGGGCGCCTTTCAGGAGACCGCCTGACCCTCGGGCGGACCGCCCGTCGGGGGCGACGTGACGGGCATCGACGGGGGCGCGTTGGTCCTGCTGACGCTCTCCGGCTACCCTGGACCCCGACCGTGACCGCAGGTGTGCCCTGCCGCTTACCCCGCTGGTCCGGTCCGTTGTCCGCAAGCGGCCGCCGGCGCCACACCGTGGCGTCAGCCGGTCGCCCCGCACGTTGCATCGAAAGGCTTTCGTATGGGCTCGGTGGTCAAGAAGCGCCGCAAGCGCATGGCTAAGAAGAAGCACCGCAAGCTGCTGCGCAAGACCCGCGTCCAGCGTCGCCGTCTCGGCAAGTGACCGGGGCCGGGCGCTGCCCGGCACCCGTCGTCACTTGCCAACTGTCGACCCTCGGAGGCTCAGGTGATCAGGCCGTGGATGTCCCGGCTCGATCCCGCCTGCCGGGGGAGGTGCGCGACATGACCCCCGGTGGCACCCCAGGTGCCCCGGGGGTCGTCGTCGTGACCGGGGTCGGCCGCTACCTCGGCGCGCACGTCGCCGCCCGGCTCGCCGCCGACCCGCGCATCGAGCGCGTCATCGGCGTCGACCCGCCGGAGCCGGGCGCCGAGTTCACCGACCTGCTCGACCGGGTCGAGCGCGTCCGCGTCGACGCCGGCTCGATCGGTGGCCTCCTCGCCGACCTCGACGTCGACGCCGTGGTCCACCTCGCCCTGGTCACCGCCCCCGATCCGCAGCACGGCGGGCGCGGGGCGATGAAGGAACAGAACGTCATCGGTACGATGCAGCTCCTCGCCGCCTGCCAGCGCGCGCCCCGGCTGCGCAAGCTCGTCGTCCGTTCCTCGACGGCCGCGTACGGGGCGTCGTTCCGTGACCCGGCGGTCTTCACCGAGGAGACCGAGCCGCGCGAGGTGCCGCGCGGCGGCTTCGGGCGCGACATCCTCGACATCGAGGGGTACGTCCGTGGCTTCCGCCGCCGGCGGCCCGACGTCACCGCCACCGTGCTGCGCTTCGCGCCGTTCATCGGCTCGACCGCCGACACCACGCTGACCCGCTACTTCTCCCAGCCGGTGGTGCCCACCGTGTTCGGGCGCGACCCCCGGTTGCAGTTCCTGCACTTCGACGACGCGCTGGAGGTGCTGCACCGGTCGATCGTCGAGGACCACCCGGGGACGTACAACGTGGCCGGCCCCGGCGTGCTCTCCCTCTCGCAGGCGATCCGGCGGGCCGGCCGGATCGCCGTGCCGGTCCTGGAGCCCGGCCTCTCGGGGGCCGTCGCGTTCGCCCGCAACCTCGGCTTCGGCCGCTACGGCCTCGACCAGGTCGACCTCTTCGTGCACGGCCGGGTCGTCGACACCACCCGCCTGGAGCAGGAGTACGGCTTCACGCCCCGCTCCACCGCCGCCGCGTTCGACGACTTCATCCGCGCGCACCACGGCGGCGTCGTGGTGACCCGCGACCAGTTGGCCGTGGCCGAG
Organism: Micromonospora sp. NPDC004336; assembly: GCF_053602615.1. NCBI lineage: Bacteria > Bacillati > Actinomycetota > Actinomycetes > Micromonosporales > Micromonosporaceae > Micromonospora > Micromonospora sp. NPDC004336. The sequence goes on along the minus strand of NZ_JBSGDY010000043.1, from coordinate 22,204 downwards.
CACCTCGTGCTGGAGGGCATCCGGCAGGTCCGGGACGCCGTGCGGGAGCGCTCGTGAGCGGGCGGGAGGAGCGGCGCGACGGCCGGTACGACGTACCGCTGACCGTCGCCGCGCCGAGCGCGGAGCCGGCGCGGGCGAACGGACACCGCCGCGCCGCCACGACCGACGAGCCGGCCCGGGGTGCCGCCACCAACGAGCCGGACACCGCCGCGACCGACGAACCGGTCGCCGCCGGACAGCGGCGCTGGCCCGACGAGGCGACCGCCGCCGACGAGCGCGACGCACCGGCCTCCGCCGCCGGCGGGCCGGCCGGCCCGGCGGGGGGTCAAGCTGGCGGGGCCGGCGGTCGGGCGGCGGGTCCGGCGGTGCCGGACCGGCCGGGTGACCACTGGGACCGGCGGGTCGCCAAGGGGCTGGCGTTCCTGCGTCGCCGGCTGTCCGGGGACTACGAGGTCGACGAGTTCGGCTTCGACCCCGACATCACCGAGGCGGTCTTCCACCCGCTGCTGCGGGTGCTCTACCGGGACTGGTTCCGCACTGAGGTCACCGGCCTGGAGCACGTGCCCGCCGAGGGCGCCGGCCTGGTGGTCGGCAACCACTCCGGCACCGTGGCGCTGGACGCGCTGATCCTGTCGGCGGCCCTGCACGACCAGCACCCGGCCCGCCGCTACCTGCGGCTGCTCGGCGCCGACCTGGTCTTCCGGATGCCGGTGGTCTCCGAGATCGCCCGCAAGACGGGCGGGACGGTCGCCTGCAACCCGGACGCCGAGCGGCTGCTCGGCAACGGCGAGCTGGTCGGCGTCTTCCCGGAGGGGTTCAAGGGCATCGGGAAGCTCTACTCCGAGCGCTACAAGCTGCAACGCTTCGGCCGGGGCGGGTTCGTCTCGGCGGCGCTGCGCACCGGCACGCCGATCGTGCCGGTCGCCATCGTCGGCGGCGAGGAGATCTATCCGATGCTCGCCGACATCAAGCCCCTGGCGCGGCTGCTCAAGCTGCCCTACTTCCCGGTCACGCCCACCTTCCCGTGGCTGGGGCCGTTGGGCATGGTGCCGCTGCCGAGCAAGTGGCTGATCGAGTTCTGCCCGCCGATCCCCACCGCGCACCTGACGGACTCCGCCGACGACCCGCTGGTGGTGTTCAACCTCGCCGACCAGGTGCGGGAGACCATCCAGCAGACCCTGCACAGGCTGCTCGAACGCCGCCCGGACCCGTTCGGCGCGTGACGCTGGCGGCCGGCGGGCCGCGACCCGGATCCGGTCCGCGCGTCGGCCTCCCGGGCCGCCGGCTCAGCCGTTGCGGCGACGCCGGTGCAGCGCCATCCCGGCCGTGACCGCCCCGGCCAGCAGCCCGGCGGCGGCGGTGGACGGCACCGCGATCTTCACGGCGCGGCGGCCGGTGCGGAAGTCGCGTACCTGCCAGCCGCGCTGGCGGGCCTCCCGGAACAGGGCGGCGTCCGGGTTGACCGCCACCGCGCGGCCGACCGTGGAGAGCATCGGCAGGTCGTTGCTGGAGTCGCTGTAGGCGGTGCAGCGGGCCAGGTCGAGCCCCTCCACCGAGGCGAGTTGGGTGACCGCCTCGGCCTTGGCCGGGCCGTGCATCAGGTCGCCGACCAGCCGGCCGGTGTAGGCCCCGTCGACTACCTCGGCGACGGTGCCGATCGCGCCGGTGAGGCCGAGCCGGGCGGCGATCACCCGGCCGATCTCCACCGGCGCGGCGCTGACCAGCCAGACCCGCTCGCCGGCGTCGAGGTGCTGCTGGGCGAGCCGGCGGGTGCCGCCCCAGATCCGGGGCGCCATCAGCTCGTCGAAGATCTCCTCGGCGAGGCGTTCGACGTCGTCCACCCGCCAGCCCTCGATGAACGCGAGCGCGGCCTCCTTGGCCTGCGACATGTCGCCGGCGTGCTCGGTGGCGAGCACCCGGAAGCGCATCTGCTGCCAGGCGAACCGGGCCAGGTCCATGGTGGTGAAGTAGTTGCGCGCGGCGAGGCCGCGGGCGAACCAGTAGATCGACGCGCCCTGCATCATCGTGTTGTCGACGTCGAAGAAGGCCGCCGCGGTCGGATCGGGCTGCGGCGGCGTGAGCGGCGCCTGGTCCGTCTCCGCCCAGCCGGCGGTGTGCCCGTGGGCGTCGGTGCTGACCGTCACCTTTCGGCTGCGGGCCACGCGACCTCCCTCCGCTGCCGGCGCGACGTGTGCCTGCCGAGGGTATCCGGACGCGGGTTGCCGGCGACCGCCCGGCGGGTGAACTGTGGCGGGGACGGCTCGCCGACCTGGTCAGCGGTCGCCGGGACAGCTGGTCGGCGTCGGGCCGAGGGTGTCGCTGCCGGCGGGGGCCGGCAGACCGCACGCGATCGCCGCCCGGAGGGCGTCGGAGCGCTTGCGGACCGCGTCCAGCAGGGCCAGCGAGCGGCGGGTGCGGTCCCGGTCGGCCCGGCTGCCCTCGTCGAGCAGCCCGCCCACCGCCTGCCGCTGCCCGGTCAGGAAGGAGTTGACCGCGTCCAGCGCCGCCGGGTCGGAGCGCTGCACCGCGGCGGTGGTCAGCAGGCGTACGCCCTGTCGGGTGTCCGCGTCCATGTCGTCCAGCACGGCGCTGTAGCCGCCCCGGTCCCCGCGCAGCGCGGCGGCCTCGGCCAGCCGGGTGCGGGCGAAGTCCAGGAAGAGCTGGCCCCGGCTCATGTCCGAGCTGGCGAGGGCGAGCTGGGCCCGTTCCGTCGACCGCTTCATGCCGTACAGCGCGTCACCGGGGACCGCGTTCTCACTCGCGGCGGAGATGCCGGAGAGGGCGATCGCGCCGGCCGCGACGCCGACCAGGATCGCGCCCCGGGCACGGGCTCGTCGGGCGGTGACGGCGGGTAGCAGCCGGCGGCCGGTCTCGGCGGCGGCCGGCTCCGCCGCGGCGGCGACCGGTGTGCCGATGCCCTCGCGTTCGGCCGTGGCCAGCAGCATGGCGCGCAGCCCGGTGCGGAACTCGGGGTCCACCTCGACGGCCGGCGGGGCGGCGCCGAGCCGCTGCCCGACGGCGACGAGCGCGGCGAGCTGGTCGTCGGCCCGGGAGCGGACGTGGTGTCGTCGGCCGCCGTTGGCCTCGTCGAGAAGCTGCGCGAAGCGCTCCGCGCGCCGACGGGAGAAGAGGTCGCTGTCCACCGCAGGCACCTCCTCTCGCTGGTCACGGCCGGTCGGCCGCTGTCTTCGCCAGCGACCGGTGACGGCGTGACGCCACGGACGTACGCCGTGGCCGGCCGCGCCGTGGACCTGGAGGCCCGGGGGTTGCCGGGGCTACCACCGGTCGCACCCGGAGAAACGGTCCGAACCAGGCATGGGTTACGGGGCCGGCGGGGCCGAAATCACGGAAAGTGATTGCCGTCACGGGCCGGAGGCGGCGCCGGGCCGGGCGGACGTGGATCGACGACGGTCGGTACCGCGCACGGGACTACGGCTGGAAGCCGTCGGGCAGCAGCCGGGCCAGCGCCCGCACCGCGCGGTACTGCAACGCCTTGATCGCGCCCTCGTTCTTGCCCATCGCGCGGGCCGTCTCGGCCACGGAGAACCCCTGGAGGAAGCGGAGCACGATGCACTCCTGCTGCTCCGGGTTGAGCTGCTTGACGGCGGTGAGCAGGGCCACGTTGGTGATGTGCTCGACGACCGCCGCCTCCGGGCTGCCCTCGGGCCCCCGGTCCTCCCGGTCGGCGTCCAGGACGTCGCCGGTGGTCACCTCCAGGCGGTAGCGGCCGGACTTGAAGTGGTCGGCCACGAGGTTGCGGGCGATGGTGACCAGCCACGCGCCGAGGTCCCGGCCCTGCCAGGTGAAGCTGCCGATCCGCTTGAGGGCGCGCAGGAACGTGTCGGAGGTGAGGTCCTCGGCGAGCTGGCGGTTGCCGACCCGGAAGTAGACGAACCGGAACACGGTGTCGACGTACCTGTCGTAGATCAGCCCGAACGCCTCCGACTCGCCGGCCTGGGCGCGCTCGACCAGGGCCCAGACCTCCGTCGCCGGGTCGGACGGGTCCGGCCGGCTGGGGTAGCCCGTCGAGGTGAGGGGGGCGGCGGCAGCCGCCGGCACCGCCGGGATGACCGCCGTCTCCTCCGACGTCGTCGACTGTTCCGTCGTGCGGCGGCCCTGCGCCGGCATGGTGGGCCGGGCCGGCGCGGCGACCCGGCTGCCAGCGGGGCTGGCGTTGCCCCCCGGCGTCGCGGGGCGTGGCGGCGGCTCGTTGTGGTGCGGCCGGTGGCGGGTCCGGCTGGACGCGCCGTCGCTCCGGCCCGTCAGGCTGCCCGTGTCGTCCAGCGGGCTGCGCGCGGCCGGCCGCTCGTTGACCGGGGCGCGGCTGGCCGGAGTGTGCAGGCCGAGTGGTCGTTCCGCGTAGCCGAAGGTGGTCACCGCGCCGCCTCCGTTCCGCCGGCGACCGGTCGCGCGGGTCGGCGCGTCGGTGCCGCGCCCGGGCCGGGGCGGCCGGGCAGGGCTGGCTCGGGGTGTGCCGACGGGCGGCAGATCCCCTTGAGGTGCTGGTCCAATGCGCTCACAGGCACGGGGGCCTCCTCGGGCTGAGGGGTGTCGACTCACGGCAAATGGGGTGAGCCGACCCGAGTGATGATAGGGCCAACGTCACCCGCGCGTGGCAAGTCCGTTACACAGGGCGGAAGTATTTCCCGCGGCGTCGCACAACTGGCGGACCCGTTGTCCGTCGTGTGCGGTTGACTTTCGAATCCCGGCGTGATCGTGAATGTATTTCCAGGTCAGCGGCCACGCGGGTCGACGCGGGAGGGTGCCGCGGCCCGAGGGTCGACAGAGGACCGCCCGGCCCCGTGGGGCGTGCCGGCGTGTCCCGTTGACGGGACTGATCCGTTGCGTCGGTCCCCTGCGGATCGTCCTGCCGGCGGGACTCGGCGCCGCCGGCCCCTGTGGCTGCCCCGTCCACCCGGGAAGCGTCGCGGGGGCATGGCCCGCGCCCCGGTGCTGTGCCAGACTCAGCCACCGTGCAGGACGCAACCGACAGCACCGCGTCGAACCTCGCCGACCGGCTCCGCCGGGCGGCCGTCGCCCACGGCGACCGAGCCGCGCTGCACTGGCGCGAGCGGACCATGACCTGGTCCGAACTGGACGCCTCCGTGACGAAGGCCGCCCGGGCGCTCGCCGACCTGACCGGCGACGGGGCCGGCGGTGCGGTGGGACCGTCCGTCGGCGGCGCCCGGGCGGACGTGACCGGCGACGGGGCCGGCGGTGCGGTGGGGCCGTCCGTAGGTGCCCTGGCGGACGTGACCGGCGGTGCCGTGGGGCGGTCCGCCGCCGTCGACCGGCACCCGCCCCGGGTGGCGATCGCGCTGGGCAACACGCCGGACTTCGTGGTCGGTTACCTGGCCGCGCTGCGCGCCGGGCTGGTGGCGGTGCCGGTGAACCCCGGCCTCACCGCCCCCGAGCTGCGGCACGTGCTGGCCGACTCCGGCGCCTCGGTGCTGATCGGCACGCGGCGCGTCCGGGACCTCGTGGCCGGCGTCGCCGGGGAGCTGCCCGCGCTCACCGCCGTGTACGACGCCCCGCCCACGGCCGACGGCGGGGGCCAGTCCGAGCAGCCGGGACAGCTGCGGCGACACGGCCACCCGCAGTTCCCGCGCCGGGGCGGCGACGACCTCGCGGTGCTGCTCTACACCTCCGGCACCGAAGGTCGGCCGAAGGGCGCGATGCTCACGCACCGGGCGCTGGCGGCCAACCACGAGCAGGTGGGCCGCATCGACCCGCCGGTCGTGGGCCCGGGCGACACCGTGCTGCTCGCGCTGCCGCTGTTCCACGCGTACGGGCTCAACTCCGGGCTCGGGGCGGTCGTCCACCACGGCGCGACCGGGTTGCTGGTCGACGAGCCCGGCCCCGACGCCGGGCTGGCCGAGATCGCCCGTCACCGGGCCGGCGTGCTGGTGGGCGTACCGTCGATGGTCGCCGCCTGGTCCACGGCGGACGCCGACACGCTCGCCGCGGCGATGGCGTCGGTGCGCCTGGTGGTCTGCGGCGCGGCGCCCCTGGAGCCGGCCGTCGCGGCGCGCTTCACCGAGGCCACCGGGCACCCGGTGCACGTCGGGTACGGCCTGACCGAGACCGCGCCGGTGCTCACCTCCACCCTGGTCGGCGGCGAGCCGAAGCCCGGCTCGATCGGCCGCCCGCTGCCCGGCGTGGAGCTGCGCCTGGTCGCCACGGACGGGGCCGACCTGTGGCGCGACGGCGTGCCCGAGCCGGACGACGACGCCGACGAGCTGGACCTCTCCGACCTCGCGCCGGGCACCGACCCGGGGCAGATCGTCGTGCGCGGCGCGAACCTGTTCGCCGGCTACTGGCCCGACGGCCGGGGCGGCCCGGACGCGGACGGCTGGTGGGCCACCGGCGACGTCGGGTACGCCGACTCCGACGGCGACCTCTTCCTGGTCGACCGGATCGGCGAGCTGATCCTGGTCAACGGGTTCAACGTCTACCCGCGCGAGGTGGAGCTGGTGCTCTCCGCCCACCCGGGCGTGGCCGAGTCGGCGGTACTGGGTGTGCCGCATCCGCGGAGCGGCGAGACTGTCCGGGCGTACGTGGTGCCGGCGCCGGGGCGTTCGGTCACCGGCGAGGAACTGCTCGCCCACTGCGCCCGCAACCTGGCCCGGTTCAAGTGTCCGACGGCCGTCGAGTTCGTCGACGAGCTGCCGCACTCGGTGATCGGCAAGGTACGCAAGACCCTGCTCCGGCCGGCGTCGCCCCCGGCGGCCCCGGCGCCGTCCCCGGCGGCGTCGCCGGAGAACCGCCCGCCGGCCCCGGCCGACACCAGCACGACGGAGGAGACCGATGCGTGAGCCCCGACTCACCCTGATCACCCGACCCGACTGTCACCTCTGCGAGGACGCCAAGGCCGCGCTGGACCGGGTGGTGGCGGTCACCGGGGACCGGTGGACCGAGAAGGACGTCACCGACGACATCGAGCTGGAACGCGAGTACGGCGACCGCCTGCCGGTGGTGCTGCTCGACGGCAAGGAGCACGGCTACTGGCGGGTGGAGGAGGAGCGGCTGCTGCGGGACCTGACCACCCCGCAGCTGTAGGGCCGCCCGTTAGGGTGCTGCGATGACCTCTGCGCGCCCCCACCTGGTCTGGGACTGGAACGGCACCCTGCTCAACGACCTCCATCTGGTGGTCGCCTCCACCAACGCGGCCTTCGCCAGCGTCGGCGGTCCGTCGGTGACCGCCGACGAGCACCGGGTCAGATTCCGCCGCCCGATCGCCGACTACTACGCCGAGGTGCTCGGCCAGGCGGTCGACGACGAAGAGTTCGGCCGGCTGGACCGGATCTTCCACGACGCGTACCGGAACGGGCTGACCACCTGCGAGCTGGCGCACGACGCGACGGTGGCGATGGCGGCGTGGCCGGGCAGCCAGTCCCTGCTGTCGATGTGGTTCCACGAGGAGCTGGTGCCGACCGTGCGGACGTACGGGCTGAGCGGGCACTTCGTCCGGGTGGACGGGCTGCGGGCGACCGTCGGCGGCGACCGCAAGGCCGAATCCCTCCGGGCGCACCTGGCCGAGCTGGGCGTGGACGGCCGGGACGTGGTGCTGATCGGCGACTCCATCGACGACGCCGACGCGGCCCTCTCCGTGGGCGGTCGGGCGGTCCTCTACACCGGCGGGTTCACCGACCCGGCCCGCCTGCGCGCCTCCGGCCACCCGGTCGCCGACACGCTCACCGAGGCGGTGACGTTGGCCGCCGCCGTGTCCTGACCTCGACCGCCGGGCCGGGCGGGGGCTGCCGTCGCCGGGCCGCCGCCGTCGCCCGGGCTGCCGCCGGGGCCGGGCTGCCGTTGCGCGGCCGGGCCGCTGTTGCGGGGCCGGGCCGCTGTTCCGGGGCCGGGCCGCCGGGCCAGGGCCGGGCCGCCGGGCCAGGGCCAGGGACGCCGCCCGGGACCCGCGACGCGCCGGGCCAGGGTCAGTTGCGCAGGTAGGCCAGGACGGCCAGCACCCGGCGGTGCTGCTCCGTGTCGGGCGGCAGCCGGAGCTTGGTGAAGATGTTCCGCACGTGCTTCTCCACGGCGCCGTCGGTGACGACCAGGGTCCGGGCGATCGCCGTGTTCGAGCGGCCCTCGGCCATCAGGCCGAGCACCTCCCGTTCGCGTGGGGTCAGCTCGCGCAGCGGGTCGTCGCGGCGGCGCCGGGCGAAGAGCTGGCCGACCACCTCGGGGTCGAGCACCGTCCCGCCGGCGGCCACCCGGTCCAGCGCGTCGAGGAACTCGTCGATCGCGGCCACCCGGTCCTTGAGCAGGTAGCCGATCCCGCCCCCGCCGCCGCCGGTCGTGGCGAGCAGGTCGTCGGCGTACGACACCTCGACGTACTGGGAGAGGACCAGGATCGGGGTGCGGGGCACCAGCCGGCGGGCCTCGACCGCCGCGCGCAGCCCCTCGTCGGTGTGCGAGGGCGGCATCCGGACGTCGACGATCGACACGTCCGGCCGGTGCGTCACCACCGCCGCCACCAGCGCCTCGCCGTCGGCGACGGCGGCCACCACCTCGTGGCCCCCCTCGCTGAGCAGCCGGACCAGCCCTTCCCGGAGCAGGACGGCGTCGTCCGCGATCACGATCCGCATGGTCCCGATGTCTACCACGTCCGGATCACAGCGGGAGTTCGGCGCGGATCTCGGTGGGCCCGCCCGTCGGGCTGGTCACCGAGAGCCGGCCACCGGCGGCGCGGACCCGGTCGGCGATGCCGACCAGCCCGTGCCCCTTGGCCAGGTGGGCGCCGCCCTGGCCGTCGTCGCCGACGCCGACCTCCAGCAGCCCGTCGCGGCGGGCCACGGTGACCTGGCACTCGGTCGCCCGGCTGTGCTTCGCGACGTTGGTCAGCGCCTCGGCGACGACGAAGTACGCGGTGCTCTCCACGGCCGGGTCGAGCCGGCCGGCGGGGCTGGCCAGCTCCGGGTCGACCCGCAGCTCGATCGGGATCAGGCCGCGCCCGGCCAGCGCCGCCAGCGCGCTGGGCAGGCCCCGGTCGACCAGGATCGGCGGCGCGATGCCCCGGGACAGGGCGCGCAGCTCGGCGAGCGTCTCCCGGGTCTGGGTGACCGCCTCGTCCAGGGTGCGCCCGGCGGCGTCCGGGTCGGTGGCGAGCTGTTGGCGGGCCCGGCTGAGGTCCATGGCGAGGCGGACCAGGCGCTGCTGTGGCCCGTCGTGGATGTCCCGCTCCAGCCGGCGCAGCGCGCTCGCCTCGGCCGAGACGGCGGCCCGCTTCTGCTCCTCCAGCACGGTGATCCGGTTGCGCATCTCGGCCACCCCGGTGAGCATGGCCCGGCCGAAGCCGGCCTGGAGCAGCGCGCAGCCACGGGCCACGATCGGCAGGGTGATCAGGAAGAACAGCCCGATCGCGGTGTGCAGCCCGATCCGGGCGACGGTCGAGTTGCCCAGCCCGAGGAGCTGGGGGAGGCCGACGTCCTCCGGGTCGCCGTGCGGCAGCGCCCAGTCGTACGCCCAGTAGAGCGTGCCGGCGACCGCGCCGGCCCACCAGACCAGCGTGACCACGAAGGTGATGATGGCCACGATCAGCTTGAGGATGCCGTGCGCCAGGTCGAGCCAGGACTGCGCGTCCCCCATCGGCACGAAGATCCGCCGCCAGGCGCTCGCCCCGGGCTCGGGGAGCCGGTACTGCGGGCGGATCCGGGACTGGCGCAGGACGGCGGGGAGGCGCAGCCGCTCGATGTCGGCCAGCCCCCGGGCGGCGTACAGGGTGCCGCTGAGGACGGGCAGGCCGATCACCGTCACCACCAGCCCCAGGCCGGCGGCGAGGCCGACGATCAGGACCACGAAGCTGGCCAGCGCCAGCGGGAGGCCGAGCAGCACGTAGCCGGAGTCCAGGAGGAGCTGTCGGGAGATGGTCGGCGCCGGCACGGGCTGGTCGACGGCGGCGGGTACGGCGGTCATGCCACGAGGCTAGGCAGCGCGGGGGTGGCGGACCCATCCCGTCGGCCGGCCTCTCCGGCGTAGGGCTGTCCCTACCGCGACGGTGGTCGGCGGCGCCGCCGTCACCGACGTGACGTAATCGGCGGCGAGCCGCGCTCGCGCGATTGGTCAGAGAAGTCGTAATTGAGCAATAATCGCCGAGCGGCGCCGGCGGAGGCCGCTGGATCGATCTTGCGGAATGGAGGGCCAGGTGAAGCCGCGTCGCGAGCTGTCAAGATCGCGATTTGTGCACGCCTTCACAAGCGCCTACTCTGTAGTTCCGACGCGCCCTGCTAGCACAGCCGGCATTCTCGGTCGCCAGCGGGAGTCCCGAAACGGCCGGCCGCTGGAGCTGGCCGAGGATCGCACCGCACGGAGTCTCATGAGTCAGCACCGTCACCCTGGCGCGCCCGGTCGCGCCGGTGCCGTACCGGCGCTCCCGGACCTGCCCGAGGCGACCGTCGCGCGGCTCCCCGAATACCTCCGTGCCCTGCACAACCTCGCCGAAACCGGCCACGAGACAGTCTCCAGCGAGGGGCTGGCCAGCGCCGCGGGCGTCAACTCCGCCAAGCTGCGCAAGGATCTCTCACACCTCGGGTCTTACGGCACGCGCGGCGTCGGCTACGACGTGGCGCTGCTGGTCGACCAGATCGAGTTCGTGCTCGGGCTCACCCAGCGCCGGGCGGTCGCCCTGGTCGGCGTGGGTAACCTCGGTCACGCCCTGGCCGGCTACGACGGCTTCGCCAGCCGTGGCTTCCGCATCGCCGCCCTCTTCGACGCGGACCCGGAACGGGTCGGCGAGGAGATCAACGGGCTGGTCGTCCGGCACGTCGACGAGCTGCCCCGGGTCGCCGCCGAGGAGTCGATCGCCATCGGCGTGATCGCGACCCCGGCACCGGCCGCCCAGGCCGTCGCCGACCAGCTCGTGGCGGTCGGTGTGACGAGCATCCTCAACTTCGCCCCGTGCGTACTCTCGGTTCCGGAAGGGGTCGACGTGCGCAAGGTCGACCTCGCCATAGAGCTGCAGATCCTGTCCTTCCACGAGCACCGCAAGGCATCGCTGACCGCGCTCCCCGCCACCGGGGGGTCCGCCCTCACGGCCCTGCCGGGCGGGCTCGCGGTCACCGACACCCAGGAGGCGATCGGCACGTGAAACTGCTCGTCGTCGGCGCGTCCTACCGCACCGCTCCCGTCGCCACGCTGGAGCAGCTCGCGGTCCCGCCCGCAGACCTCACCCGCACCCTGGACCGCCTGGTCGCCCAGCCGTACGTGACCGAGGCCGTGCTCGTCTCCACCTGCAACCGGGTGGAGGTCTACGCCGCCGTGTCCGGCTTCCACGGCGGCCTCGGCGACATCTGCGCGGTGCTGGCCGACCAGGCCGGCTGCCAGCCCGCCGCGCTCGCCAACCACCTCTACGTGCACTTCGACGCCGCCGCGGTCGACCACGTCTTCCGGGTCGCCGCCGGGCTCGACTCGATGGTGGTGGGCGAGGCCCAGATCCTCGGCCAGCTCCGCGACGCCTACCACTCGGCGACCGGGGCCGACACGGCCGGTCGCCTGCTGCACGAGCTGATGCAGCAGGCGCTGCGGGTCGGCAAGCGGGCCCACGCGGAGACGGGCATCGACCGGGCCGGCCAGAGCGTGGTGACCGCCGCGCTGGAGCTGGCCGCCGGCCACCTCGACGGTGACCTGGCCGGCCGCCCGGCCCTCGTGGTGGGGGCGGGGGCGATGGGCTCGCTGGGCGTCGCCACGCTGTCCCGGCTGGGCGCCGGGCCGCTCACCGTCACCAACCGGGGCGCCGACCGGGCCGTCCGGCTGGCCGAGGCGTACGGCGCCAGCGCGACGCCCATGGCGGAGCTGACCACGGCGCTCTCCACAGTGGACATAGTAGTCGCCGCCACGGCGGCCACCGAGGCGGTCCTCACCCGCGAGGTGGTCGGCCGGGCGCTCGCCGGGCGCGACCCCGGCCGGGGGCCGCTGGTCCTGCTCGACCTCGCGGTGCCGCGCGACGTGGAGGCCGGCGTCGCCGAGCTGCCCGGCGTCGAGGTGATCGACATCGACCGGATGGCGACGCTGCTCGCCGACGGCCCCGCCGCCACCGACGCCGCCGCCGTCGAGCGGATCGTGGTCGGCGAGGTCGACGCCTTCCTCACCTGGTTGCGCGGGGCCGACGTGGCGCCGACCGTGGCCGCCCTGCGCGGCCGCGCCGACGACGTGGTCACCGCCGAGCTGCGCCGGCTCGCCCAGCGCCGCCCGGACCTCACCGACGACCAGCGCGCCGAGGTCGCCCGGACGGTGCACCGGGTGGTCCAGCGCCTGCTGCACCAGCCCACCGTGCGGGTCCGCCAGCTCGCCGCCGAGCCCGGCGGCGACCAGTACGCGGCCCTGCTGCGCGAGCTGTTCGACCTCCAGGTGCCGCAGACGTCACCGGTCGACAGCGTCCCCGACGTCGTGGACGACGACGTCGTGCCACTGTTCGGTCTCGCCGACTTCCCGCCGTCGGCCGGCCCGGCCGACGTCCCGCCCACCGGAGGTGAGCGATGAGCACGCCCCTGCGCCTCGGTACCCGGGGCAGCAAACTGGCGATGGCGCAGTCCGGCCACGTCGCCGAGGCACTGACGGCGGCCACCGGCCGCCCGGTCGAACTGGTCGAGGTGGTCACCGCCGGCGACCGCTCCACCGCGCCGGTGCACCGGCTCGGCGTCGGCGTCTTCGTCTCCGCGCTGCGTGACGCGCTGACCGCGGGCACCATCGACTTCGCGGTGCACTCCTACAAGGACCTGCCCACCGCGGTGCCCCCGGGGCTGCACGTCGCGGCGGTGCCGCCGCGACAGGACCCGCGGGACGCGCTGGTCGCCCGCGACGGCCGGACGCTCGCCGAGCTGCCGCCCGGCGCGCGGGTGGGCACCGGCGCGCTGCGCCGCACCGCCCAGCTGCACGCCCTCGGGATGCAGCTGGAGGTCACCCCGATCCGCGGCAACGTCGACAGCCGCCTCGCGCGGGTGCTCGGGCCGGAGGCCGATCTGGACGCGGTCGTCCTGGCCCGGGCCGGGCTGGCCCGGCTCGGGCGGACCGACGTCATCACCGAGACGCTCGATCCGATGCTGATGCTGCCCGCCCCCGCCCAGGGCGCGCTGGCGGTGGAGTGCCGGGTCGACGACACCGACATGGTGGAGCTGCTCACCCTGCTCGACCACGCGCCGTCCCGCGCCGCGGTCGTCGCGGAGCGGGCGCTGTTGGCCACCCTGGAGGCCGGATGCTCCGCTCCGGTCGCCGCCTACGCCGTCATCGCCGAAGGCGAGCCAACCGGCTCGGAAGGCGGCACCGGCGAGGAGATCTACCTGCGCGGGGCGGTGATCAGCACGGACGGGACGAGAGACCTCCGGCTGTCCCGCACCGGAACGCCCGCCGACGCGGCGGAGATCGGCAAGGCACTCGCCGCCGAACTCCTCGACCTCGGCGCCGACTCGATCCTCGGCCAAGAAGGACACGCCGGCCCGGGGACCCAGCAATTTGGGAGCACAGAATGACCCGCACCCGTAAGCCCGTAGGCCGTATCGCGTTCGTCGGGGCCGGTCCCGGCGACCCGGGCCTGCTGACCCGCCGGGCGCACGACGCCCTGGTCGACGCCGACCAGGTGGTGTACGACCGGGGAGTCCCCGAGTCGCTGCTCGACGCCGTCCGCGCCCAGGCCAGGTCCGACGCCCAGTTCACCCCGGCGGAGGGCGCGCCGGGTGACGTGGCGAAGGTGCTGATCTCGGCGGCCCGGTCCGGGCTGAACGCGGTGCACCTGGTCGCCGGAGACCCGTTCGGCCACGACTCGGTGGTCCGGGAGGTGCAGGCGGTCGCGCGTACCGCCGCGCACTTCGAGGTGGTGCCGGGCGTCGGCCAGGCCGAGGGCGTGGCGACCTACGCCGGCGTGCCGCTGCCGGGCGTACGCACGGCGGCCGACGTCGAGGACGTCAGCACGCTCGACTTCGACGCGCTCGCCGCGGCCGTCGGCCGGGGCTCGCTCGCGCTGGCCGTGGACGCCGGCGACCTCGCCGCGATCCGGGACGGGCTGCTCGCCGCCGGGGTGGACGGGGCCACCGGCGTCGGGGTGACCGGGGACGGCACCGGCGAGACGCAGTACACCACCACGTCGACCGTGGACTCCTTCGTCGCGGCGGCGCTCGGCTTCACCGGCCGCGTGGTGCTCACCGTCGGCGAGGGCGTGGGCCAGCGGGACAAGCTGAGCTGGTGGGAGAACCGCCCGCTGTACGGGTGGAAGGTCCTCGTGCCCCGCACCAAGGAGCAGGCCGGCGTGATGAGCGCCCGGCTGCGCGCGTACGGGGCCATCCCGTGCGAGGTGCCGACGATCGCGGTCGAGCCGCCGCGCACCCCGGCGCAGATGGAGCGGGCGGTCAAGGGCCTGGTCGACGGCCGGTACGCCTGGGTGATCTTCACCTCGGTCAACGCGGTCCGGGCGGTCTGGGAGAAGTTCGCCGAGCACGGCCTGGACGCCCGGCACTTCGGCGGCGTCAAGATCGCCTGCATCGGCGAGGCGACCGCCGACGCGGTCCGCGCGTTCGGCATCCAGCCCGAGCTGATCCCGTCGGGCGAGCAGTCCTCCGAAGGGCTGCTGGCCGAGTTCTCGCCGCACGACGAGATCCTCGACCCGGTCGGCCGGGTGCTGCTGCCGCGCGCCGACATCGCCACCGAGACCCTCGCCGCCGGGCTCACCGAGCGGGGCTGGGAGGTCGACGACGTCACCGCCTACCGCACGGTGCGCGCCGCTCCGCCGCCCGCCGAGATCCGCGACGCGATCAAGTCCGGCGGCTTCGACGCGGTGCTCTTCACCTCGTCCTCCACCGTCCGGAACCTGGTCGGCATCGCGGGGAAGCCGCACGCGCGTACCGTTGTTGCGGTGATCGGGCCCAAGACGGCGGAGACCGCGACGGAGTTCGGCCTGCGGGTCGACGTCCAGCCGCCGCACGCCTCGGTCCCCGACCTGGTCGAGTCGCTCGCCGCCTACGCCGTCGAGCTGCGCGAGAAGCTCGCCGCCATGCCGGCGAAGCAGCGCCGCGGCTCGAAGGTGCAGGGGCCGACCGCCCTGAGGTTCCGGTAGTCGTCGTAGCAGGAGGCCCGTGATGCCGTACCCCGAGATCCGGCCCCGCCGGCTGCGCCGCAACCCGGCGATCCGGCGGCTGGTGTCCGAGACCCGCGTCGACCCGGCCGAGCTGGTCGTGCCGATGTTCGTCAAGGAGGGGCTGACGGAGCCGCGGGCGATCGCGTCGCTCCCGGGGGTGCTCCAGCACTCCCGGGACTCGCTCCGCAAGGCCGCCGCCGAGGCGGTCGAGGCGGGCGTCGGCGGCATCATGCTCTTCGGGGTGCCGGAGCGGCGGGACGCCACCGGGTCCGGCGGGATCGACCCCGGCGGCATCCTCAACGTCGCGATCCGTGACGTCGTGGCCGAGGTGGGCGACGCCACGGTCGTCATGAGCGACCTCTGCCTGGACGAGTTCACCTCGCACGGGCACTGCGGCCTGCTCACCCCCGGCGGCGAGGTGGACAACGACGCCACGCTCACGGCGTACGCCGAGATGGCCGTGGCCCAGGCCGCCGCCGGGGTCGGCGTGGTCGGGCCGTCCGGGATGATGGACGGCCAGGTCGGCGTGGTGCGCGGGGCGCTCGACGCCGCCGGCCACCAGGACGTGGCGGTGCTGGCCTACGCCGTCAAGTACGCCTCGGCCTTCTACGGCCCCTTCCGCGAGGCGGTGGAGTCGGCGCTGGAGGGCGACCGGCGCACCTACCAGCAGGATCCGGCGAACCTGCGCGAGTCGCTGCGCGAGGTCGAGCTGGACGTCGCCGAGGGCGCCGACATGGTGATGGTCAAGCCGGCGCTGCCGTACCTCGACGTGGTGTCGGCGGTCCGCGCGGCGGTCGACGTCCCGGTCGCCGCCTACCAGGTCTCCGGCGAGTACGCCATGGTCGAGGCCGCCGCCGCGAACGGCTGGATCGACCGCGAGCGGATCATGCTGGAGACGCTGACCTCGATCCGGCGGGCCGGCGCGCAGATCATCCTCACCTACTGGGCGGTCGAGGCCGCCCAGCTGCTCCGCCAGCGCTACTGACCGTCCCGCCGGTGCCGCCTGCCGGCCCGGCCGCCCGGTGGCGTCCGGTCGCGCACCTCCGGTGCCCGGCCGCGCCGGTCAACCGAGGCCCGCACCCCCGGTGCCCGGCCGCGCCGGTCGAAAGAGGCCGTGAGCCGGGGCCGTGAACGGCGACGGTCCGCCGGCCCGGTGCTCCCCGGCCGGCGGACCGTCGGAACGGACCGTCGGGCGACGTCAGTCGTCGTCGGTGATGGTGCCCACCGCGACCGGGTCGGCGAGGCGCAGCCCCGGCACGCCGGCCACCAGCAGCGTCAGCTTCTCGTCGGCCTCCCGCTTCCGGTCACCGCGCACGGTCACCGGGAACACCACCGACGTCTGCCCGGCCGCGAGGACCTTGCAACCGACGTACGGGTCGTAGTCGGCGCCGGCCTGGGCCGTGGTGCCGTACGTGGTGGCGCAGAGCAGCACCGGCTGGGACAGCGGCCGGGACACGGTGGCGGTGAAGGCGAGCTGCCGGGTGCCCTTGTCGCCCTCGACCACCGACACGTCGGCGACGCTCAGCGCCGCCCGCGAGCGGAACCGGGCCACCTGCGGGTCGTGGTCGCTGGAGCCGCGCGTGCCGTCACCGGCGTGCTCGGCCGGCCAGTCGGCGTTGATGTGCGCCGCCCGCATCTGCACCAGGTCCCGATGCAGCGCGCCGTTGACGAACAGGTGGTCCAGCGTCTGCGCCTGCCCCTCGAAGCTGTACGAGTAGGCGGACGACGGCGCGTCGGCGAGCAGGTCGTCCCAGAGGTTGCGCAGGCCGGCGGCGTAGAGCGGCCCGAGCTGGTCCGACGGGGTCGGCTGGTCCGCGGTGGCGATCGGGTCGTCGGGGCGGGGGAAGACGTTCAGGTCCCCGCCGTACACCACCCGCGCGTGCGGGTCCGCCGCCTCGATGGCGGTGACGATCGCGGCGCCGTACGCGGCCTGCTCCCGGCGCTGCCCGACCCGGCTGTCCGGCCCCGACGAGTAGTGGTTGCTGGCGGCCCACAGCGTGTACCGCTCGGTGGACCCGGGCGCCGCGGCGACGGTGAACCTGCCGAGCTGCGGGGCGCGGGTGAAGACGTTGTTGCCGTCCTTGCCGGTGGACGTGTCCACGTCGGCGGGGAGCACCGCGTTGAGCGCCTTCGGGTTCTGCACGTCGGCGTTGCCCGGCAGGCCCGCACCCCGGTACGCCACCGTCGGCGCCGAACCCAGCAGCGGGTCGCCGGCGGTCGCCTCGGCCAGCGAGACCCGGTCGGTGCGGTACAGGAACGCCGCGGTGATGCCCCGCGCGTCCGCGCCGCTGCGGTCGTACGCGGCGGCGTAGGCCGGGCCGCCGTTGGCCGCGATCGTCAGCGCCAGCTCCTGCAGGCTGTCCGGCGCGCCGTCCGCGTCGTCCGTGGTGCCGCAGACCAGTTGGCCGCCCGAGACCGAGCAGATGTCCTGGTCCTCGGTCTCCTGCACCAGGATCAGGTCCGGCGAGTGCAGGTCGGTGGTGATCTGGTCGGCCAGCGCGGCGAGCTGCTCGCGGTACTCCTGCTCGCTGCCCGGGACGTAGTCGAACGGCGGGCGCACCCCGGTGCAGCCGGCGTTGCCGGCGAAGTCGCAGCCGTCGAACGGGTCGTCGCGGTAGTCGTACAGGTTCTCGACGTTGTAGGTGGCGACCGCCAGCTCCTCCGACCGGTTGGCCGGCTGCGGCGGGTGGTTCGCCGACGGGTCGGCCCCGCCGGTGAACGCGGCCTGCTCGACCTGCACGCCGTACTTCTCGAACGAGTAGTAGAGCCCGCCGACCGCGTCGGCGGTCAGCGTGTCGAAGGTGCGCGCGGGCGGGAGCAGCGCGCCGCTGTCGCCCGTGGCGCCCTTGACGCCCATGCTGCCGAGCAGGATGCGCTGGCCGTTGCCGTCGTCGAAGCGGCGGGTCGGGTCGTTGTCCAGCGGGTGCGCGTCCCGGAACACGCGGCGGGCGTACGGGTCGGCGCGGTCCAGCAGCGGGTCGTCCCGATCGATCACGAAGATCTCGCCGTCGGCGGTGGAGGCGAAGACGTTGCGGCCGCTCACCGCGCCGCTGCCGGCCCGCACCCGCAGCCGGGCGCCCTCGTGCCGCTCCCAGAACCGCTGCGCGTCGGCCACCTCGACCGGCGGCACCGCGTCGGCCACCTCGACCTCGGCGTCCACGTCGACGCCGGAGGCGAGCTTGCGGACCAGCGACGCGCCGGAGAGCTGGGTGAAGTTGTAGTACTCCGAGACGCGGGCGCGCAGCACCACCTCGTCGCCGACCGTCGGCACGTAGCCGCCGATCAGCGAGGTGAACGAGCCCATGAAGACGAAGATGCCGTCCGAGCTGGTCGGGTCGCCGTCGGTCGCGCCGGAACGGCTCTGCAGGAAGAAGCCGTGCTGGTCCCGGCCCGACGAGTCGCGGGCCAGGGTGCGCTGGGTGATCACGCCGCGCACGTCGTACAGCGTGCTGCTGGTCCCGTTGCCGGACGCCGGCGCGAGCGGGGACCGGTCGGCGGGCCCGGACTCGCCGTCGGTGGTCGGGCCCTGCACCTCGCCGACGGTCAGCTCCCGGGTGACCTGCACGGCCAGGGTGCAGGTGGCGGTGTCGCCGTCCGCGTCGGTCGCGGTCACCACCACGGTGTACGCCCCGGCGGCCAGGTCGGCGCTCGCGCCCACCGTGGCGCGGGCGGTGCCGCCGACCGCGTCGGCGGGGGTGACGGCCGTGCGGCTGACGGAGCCGGCGGCCGGGGTCGGGCTGACCGAGGTGACCGCCACGTCGACGATCCGGTCGTCGGGGTCGACGGCGGTGACCTCCCGGGTCGCCGCCGTGCCGGCCGGGGTCACCAGGGCCGGGCCGCAGGTGAGGGTCGCCGGCGCGTCGACGGGGCCGCCCCCGTCGACGGTGTGCGCGCCGAGCCCGTCGAACGTGTCGACGGGGAAGCCGACCCACTGGGCGGCCGGGTCGAACGCGTCGGAAGGGTCGGTGTCGCCGGCGGTCACGGCGGCCGACCGGCGCAGCGTGTTGTCGGCGGTGCTGGTGACGCCGGTGCCCCACTCGGTGCCCGGGTCGACGCCGACC
Source organism: Micromonospora sp. NPDC004336 (assembly GCF_053602615.1). Classification (NCBI taxonomy): domain Bacteria; kingdom Bacillati; phylum Actinomycetota; class Actinomycetes; order Micromonosporales; family Micromonosporaceae; genus Micromonospora; species Micromonospora sp. NPDC004336. The sequence goes on along the minus strand of NZ_JBSGDY010000043.1, from coordinate 3,079 downwards.
TGGCCGATCGAGTCGAGCACGGTGCCGCCCCGGCGCAGCACGATCGCGTCGTCGCCGTTGAACAGGCTTGCGGTCGTGGTCTGGTCGGCCCGGTCGAGGATCCCGGCCGCGGCCGAGGCGGAGGCGAGGACGAAGGCGTCGCCGGCCGCGACGGTCCCGGTCAGCGCCAGGTTCGTCGCAGTGGTGGAGCCGTTGAAGTACAGCTGGAGCTGGTATCCGCCGGCGGCCAGGTCGACGGCGGCGCCGGTGCCGTTGAACAGCTCGATCGCCTTGTTGTTCGACGAGCCTTCGACGTACTCCGAGATGAACAGGTCGGTGGGCGCGGCGCTGGCCGCGGTGGGTGCGACGCCGACAGCCGCCACGGTTACGGCGGCGGTGGCGGTCGCGAGCGCGGCAAGGGTGCGGCGCGGGCGCATGAGGCCTCCACGATGGGTGGACGGGGGAACTAACGCACGTTAAGGGGCGTTGCCGACCCCCGTCCATCCCCCACCGGAGGCGTTTGGTGAACTCTCCGGTCAACGCCCGGCGTCGAGACGGTGCACCAGCTCTGCCACGTCGACGCTGTATTCGCACCACTCGCGGTCCGGACGGTAGCCCAGCTCGGCGTTGACCTTGAGCATGGCCTCGTTGGCCTGCGCGTTCCAGGTCTGCACCTCGGTCAGCTCCGGCTCCGCCGAGCGCAGCTCCAGCAGCATCCGGGCCTTGATCGCCCGGTCGATGCCGTAGCCCCGGTGGTCCTGCACGACGATGGTGTCGTACTGGTCGGCGCGGGTGGGATGCTGGGCCGGCACCACCACCTCGGTCAGGCCGGCCACCTCCCCGGTCTGCTCGTGGCGGGCGAGCACGATGTAGGGCTTCATGCCCCGCCGGTGCAGGCAGTCCAGGCTGTCCCGCAGCCGCTGCGGGTCGTAGGAGCTGGGGCGCAGGTCGCCGTCGTCGACGTCGCGCACCTCGGCCTTGGCCCGGGCGTACGCCTCGATCAGGTCGTCCGGCGGGCCGCCGGGGCAGAACTCCAGGTGGTAGCCCGCGCCGATGCCGGTGGCCATCTCGGCCAGCTCGGCCCAGTCCACCCCGGACAGCTCGAGCACGCTGCGGGTCTCGACGTATTCCTTGGAGAAGCCGAGCGACTCGTAGAAGGCGACGGCCGGCGTGTCGCCGACCACCTCCACCCCGATCGACCGGAAGCCCTCCTGGTAGACCCGACGGGCGGCGACCAGGACGAGGTCACGGCCGAGCCCGCTGCGCCGCTGCGAGGGGTGCACCAGCACCTCCAGCACGCCGATGTCGCCGAGCAGGAGCACGTTCACCTGGCCGAGGATCGCCCCCGGCGGCCCGTCGGCGGTCGGCCCCGCCTGGGCGACCCAGCAGATCCGCCGCTCGCCGGGCATGACCTCGGAGAGGTATTCCCGCAGGGAGCTCTCCCGCCACGGCGGATCCCGCGGCAGATCTGTCGCCAGGACCGCGTTCAGCGTGTCCAGCAGCGACGCGATCTCGGCGGACGACGCGGTCCTGGGGTCCCACTCGCGCACCATCACCTGTCTAGCTTGCCGGTAACGGCTGCCCGGGGGAAGTGTCCAGTTCTCCAATGTATGCGGACGATCACTTCACGTGCGGCTGGCCTGCCCGTAGCGGTTGGCGGTGTCGAAGACGTCCTGGGCGTACTGGCGGACGTCGTTGTAGGACAGGATGGCGTTCCACCAGTCGGCCGGGATGGTCAGGTTCCGGCCGCCCTTGCAGAGGTAGTTGCCGGCGGCGAGGGCGGCGTCGTCCAGGTCGTGCGGGTCCTTGACGCCGTCGTTGTCGGCGTCCGCCCCGATCTCCTGCCAGGTGGTCGGGATGAACTGCATCGGCCCGATCGCCCGGTCGAAGGTGGTGTCCTTGTCCAGCCGGCCGCCGTCGGTGTCGGGGATCCGCATCCGGTTGCCCTGCCCGTCCAGCGGCAGACCGATGATCTCCGGAAGCGCCTTGCCGTCCTGGCCGAGCCGGGCGTTGTTGGCCTGCCCGTGCCCGGACTCGACGAAGCCGATCGCCGCCAGCGTGGTCCAGCTCAGGCCGCAACTGCGGTTGGTCTGGGCGAGCACCAGCTCGGCGTAGCCGTACGCCTGCATGGCGACCGGCGAGATGCCGACCTTCGGGCCGACCTCGGCGGCCCAGCCGGCGAGGGCGTCGGAGGGCCGGCCCGTGGTCACCCCGCCGCCGGCGGGACCGGTCGGCACCGTGCCGAGCGGCGGAACCGTCTCGGTGGGCAGCGGCAGCCCGCCGGGCAGCGGATCCTGCGGGGCCCCGGTCGGCGTGACGGAGGCGGCGTCGGCGACCGGGCGGGGCGCGCGGGCCGTCGCCGGCACCAGCAGCGCCCCCGCCGCGGCGGTCGCCGCGACCAGCGCCAGCAGGAACACCCCGGGCAGGGTCAGCCGCCCGCTGGGCCGCCGCGACCAGTCCCGGGTCGCGCGGACCGCGGTCGCCGCCATCCGGTGCGGCGGCAGGCGTACGGCGTGCGCGAACGGCACCCGACGCCGCCGCGCCCGCGTGGCCGCTCGGTCGGCGGGCACGTCGACCTTCGTCGTCGCGAGGTCGGCCCCGCCCGCCGGCGTCGACCCGGCGGAACCGTCCCCGGAGCCGCCGGCCTTCGCCGTGCCGCCGGCCTTCGTCGTGTCGGTGGCCGTGCCGCCGGCCTTCGTCGTGTCGGTGGCCGTGTCGCCGGCCTTTGTCGTGTCGCCGGTCTTCGTCGCGTCGGTGGGTGTGCCGGCGGGCTTGGCCGCGTCGCCGGTCTTCGCCGCGTCGGTGGGTGTGCCAGCGGGCTTGGCCGCGTCGCCGGGCTTCGCCGCGTCGGTGGGCGTGCCAGCGGCCTTGGCCGGGTCGGCGGGTGCGCCGGTTGCGGCGGGCGTGCCGGTGGTGTCGGCGGGCTTCGCCGGGCCCGTGGGCCTGTCGGCGGGCTTCGCCTCGTCGGCGGGCGCGCCTGCTGCTGCGGGCGTGCCGGTGGTGTCGGCGGGCTTCGCCGGGCCCGTGGGCGTGCCGGCGGGCTTCGCCTCGTCGGCGGCCCGCCCGGGGGCGACCGCCGGGGCCGGGCCGGCCGCCCGGG
>NZ_JBSGDY010000042.1:0-41795 GCF_053602615.1 Micromonospora sp. NPDC004336 | reverse complement strand
CGATGCCTCAAGCGATACGTCGTCCGCGAGGTCCACACCGCCCTCCTTGCCGACTTCGCCGCTCTCCACACCCCTTGACAACCATAGGAGCATCGTCGTAGGGCGTGCGGCAACCGTCACGGGTGCATGGTCAGGGAGACCGGCCCGGCGTCATCCCAGCCTCTGGACGTCTCTGCTGGGGCAGGCTGAGCGGGGCTCGCCAGGTCGGCGGTGATGAATCTCATGACCGCGTCGATCACCTCCGGCTGACCCAGGACCCTGCGATGCCCCAGGTTGCGGGTGACGACAAGCCGGGCCCCGTGCGCGGCCGTGATCAGGTGGGCCTGCTCCAGCGGCACCAGATCGTCATCTTCGTCATGAATGACAAGAAGGGGGATGTTGAGGCTGGTCGGCAGGAAGGTCGCGGAGAATCGCTCCCAGATCTCCGTCTCGTGCGGGAACAGCTCTTCCTCGATCCGGCGTCGTAGCTCCTGCTTCACCCGTCCGGACAGGGCGAGCTGCCGGCTGAACTCGTCGACCAGGTACCCGAATTCGGATACGCCGCTGACGGCCACCAGCCGCCGGGCCGCGACGCCGTTGCGGACAGCTTGGAGGGCGCAGGGGACCCCGAAGGAATGGGCGATGACGGCCTCGAAGCGCCCGTACCGGCCCTGCAGGTGGTGGATCACCTCCTCGTATTCGAGGATGGTCGTGGCCGTACCGCCGGAATCCCCGTGGCCGGGGGCGTCGAAGGTGACGGGGCTGAACCCGAGGCCTCGCAGCACGGGCACGAATCCCGCGTACCGGGACCCACGCGACTGCCAGCCGTGCACCATCAGCACCGGCTTCTCGCCGTCGCCCCAGCGGTAGGTCACCACATCCTTCCCGTTGACGGAGACCCGTTCGACGACGGCCGCGTCGTGCGTCTCACGCTCGACGGTCCGTACCTTGCTGCGCCCCATCGGGCGGCGCCACAGCGCGAAGGCGGCTTTGCCGGCCGTCCGGGGCGACAGCAGGGACACGGCGTTCAGGGTCGATCCGACGAGCGATACCGCGTTTTTCATCTTCTTCCTCAGGCATGGCGACCGGGGCCGCGGAGTGTGGGGGCTGGCATCGCCACGGGCCGGCCCGGTGGCCGCGTGCGGGCGGTGGCGGTGCGCGGTCGTGATCCTTCATTTTCAGCACGACCGTTCGTGCTTGTCGCCGAGCGTAGCAGCCTCACCGGCAGTTAGTGGAGTATGATTACCGAACGTTCGTACGCGAGGGGATGTGCATGGCGGGGCGACCACGAGACGACCAGGCGCGGAACCGGATTCTGCGCCGGGCGGCGGACATCGCGTCGCGGAACGGGTTGGAAGGCCTGTCCATCGGCGGGCTCGCCGGCGAGTTGGGCGTGAGCAAGAGCGGACTCTTCGGCTACTTCGGCTCCAAGGAGGAGCTTCAGCTCGCCACCGTTCGAGCCGCGGCCCGGGTCTTCATCACCGAGGTCGTCGAACCCGCACTGGGCGCGCCGCCCGGGCTGGGGCGAGTGTGGCGGCTGTGCGAGAGCTGGTTGACCTACTCGCAGCGGCGGGTCTTCCCGGGCGGCTGCTTCTTCTTCACCGTCACCACCGAATTCGAAGGCCGGCCCGGCCGAGTCCGGGACGCCATTGTCGCCGCCAGCCTGGACTGGCGGCGCCTGGTTGCGCGCACCGTCGAAGACGCCCGTCAACTCGGTCAGATCATCGAAGGCACCGACGCGGAGCAGCTCGCCTTCGAGCTGATCGCCCTCATGGAGGCCGCCAACGGCGTCTCGCTGCTGCACGACGAGGCAGTCGCCTACCAGCGCGGACGCACCGCCGTCCAGGCGCGCTTGCGCGCCCTCGCCACCGACCACACGCCGCTGCCCTGGGCCTCGTCGTGACGCGGCGACGGGTCCCGGTCACTCCGGTGAGCCCGGCGAGAGACGACTACCGGTTCGGGCCAGCGGCCCCGGTGGACCGACGACTCGAATCCCCGCCGAGCGCTCAGGGAGCGCCGGGCTCCGGGGCAAGGAGTTCCCGGGCCGCCTCCACGACCTCGACGACCGGCACGTCGGTGACGAAGGAGTCCCGGTGCGGGCACTCGCCGTCGCCCGGCCGGTGCGGATAGATGCCGGGGGTGCAGTCGACCCCGCAGACCGGGCAGAGCACGGTCCACGAGCTGATCGGCCGGTGCCGGCCGCGCAGCAGGTGCGCGACCGTGATCAGGTTGCCGACCCAGTAGATGCCGACGGTGGCGGTGCCCACGGCGGCGGCCAGGTGCAGCGGCCCGGTGTCGTTGGAGATCACCAGCTCGCAGCCGGCGTAGCAGCCGGCCAGCCCGCCGAGGCTGAGCGTGCCCACCTGCGGCCGCACCGGCACCCCGGCCGCCGCGACCACCCGGTCCACCACGTCCCGCTCGGCTGGGGTGCCGGTGACCAGCACCTCGTACCCGTCGCCGACCAGTTCGCGGGCGACCTCGGCGAAGCGTTCGGCGGGCCAGCGCCGGCGGGTGTCCGTCGCGCCGGGATGCAGCGCGACCCTCGACCGCCGCAGCGGGCCGAGCACCCCGGCCGCCTCGGCCCGGTCGGCGTCGGTGACGGCCAGCGCCGGCACGACCGTGCTGGCCGACGCGCCCACCAGCGCCGCGACCTCCAGGTAGCGGATCACCTCGTGCTGGTAGTAGACGTACCGGATCCAGCGGTCCAGCGGCGGCGCGTCCTCGGCCCGTGCCCCGGCGGTGACCCGGGCGCCGAGGGCGGCGACGAGCGGGTTGGAGTTGGCCCCGCCGCCGTGCAGTTGCAGCGCCAGGTCGAAGCGTTCCTTGCGGGCCGCGGCGAGGAAGCCGTCCGCCGACGACTCCGGTTCGCCCGGCTCCGGGTAGCGGATCCCGGGCGCGGGCGGCACCACCAGCACCCGGTCCACCGGGCCGGGCCGGTCGCGCAGGAACTTCGCGTGCCACGGCGCGCCGAGCAGCACGATCTCCGCCTCCGGGTACGCGGCGCGCAGCGAGTCCAGCGCCGGCAGGACGAAGATGAAGTCGCCGAGCGCGTTGGCGCGCAGCACGGCGATCCGCTCCACGTCGGGCACCCGCCCGGCGACCGGGCCGAGCAGGTCCGGGGTGACCACGCGACCCCTACGGCCGGTCGGTCTCGCCGACGGCGATGTCCGGGTGGTGCATCTCCCGGTCGGCGGCCGGGTCGACGACGGTCCGCGTACCGACGGGGGCGCCGGCCCTGCCGACGGTGATGGTGCGCGGCGCGGGCCGCGCGGCCCGGGGCAGGCGGACCCGGAGCAGTCCGTGGTCCATCACCGCGTCGATGGCGTCGGGGTCCACCCGCGACGGCAGGTCGACGCGGTACTCGAAGCCCCGGGTCTCGAAGCCGCCGGGGATGCCGTGGTCGGCGTTGACCTCCGCCTCGGAGCGGGCCCGGACGCACAGCTCGCGGTCGTCCAGCTCGACGGCCACCTCCTCGGGCGCCACCCCGGGCAGCCGCACCACGACCTCCCAGCCGTCGGCGGTCTCGGCCAGCTCGACGTCCGGCGGCCCGGCCCGTCCGCCGACCAGCCGGCGCAGCTCGGAGCGCAGGGACTGCAACTCGCCCATCGGGTCCCAGCCCTGCTGGCGACCGCGCCAGCCCCGGCCGGACCCGCCGCTCTGCTCGCTCATGCCGCCGGTCCTCCGCTGCGCTCGCTCATCGCACCTCTCCGATCCGCTGGGCGGCCGCCGTGGACCGCAGTGAGCTGGGGGCGTCCAGGCCGGCGTCCCGGTCCACTCCGACGCCGAGCCGGTCGACCAGTTCCCCGCCGAGCCAGGCGCTGATGCCGAGGATGGCCAGCGCGACCACCTCGATGGCGATCAGCGCGCCGCCGGCGCCCCGGGACTCGGCGTTGAGCCGCACCACCCAGATCGCGGCGAACAGCAGGATCACCGCCAGGTTGGCGGCGGCGTGGGTCAGCGCCACCCGCTTGGCGCGGGTCCCCGAGGGGATGGCCAGCAGGTCGACCGTCCCGGCCGCCGCGGCCAGCAGGCCGCCGACGAGGCCGACGGTGATGTTCCAGTACGCGACCTCGCCGAGGAGGTCGGGCCCGCCGACGGTGTCCACCACGTCGAACAGGACCGCCGTGACCAGCAGGGCCACCGGGAACATGACGAGCATGGGATGGACGGGGTGGCCCAGCACCTTGAGCCGGCTCTCCACACGGGCCTCCACTGCTCGGTCTCTCCGGGGTGGGTCGGGTGAGGCGGTACCCCCGCCGCCGAGGGACAAACCTCGCGCCGGTCAGCGCCGCCTAGGCTGGCGGGCGACGGGCGCGCCGCCCCGTCGGGATCAACGCACGGGGGAGGGTCACGTGACGGTGGAGATCACCTCGCACGAGGAGCTGCGCGATCTGCTGGGCGAGCCGATGCCGCGGGCGCTGAACAAGGAGCGCCCCGTCCTGCACCCCCGGGACCGGCAGTGGCTCGCCGCGTCGCCGTTCTGCCTGGTGGCGACGGCCGGCGCGGACGGCACCTGCGACGTCTCCCCGAAGGGCGACCCGCCCGGCTTCACGCTGGTGCTGGACGAGCGGACGATCGCCATCCCGGAGCGGCCGGGCAACCGGCGCGCGGACGGCTACCGCAACATCCTGGACAACCCGCACGTCGGGCTGATCTTCCTGATCCCCGGGCGCACCGACACGCTGCGGATCAACGGCCGGGCGCGGCTGGTCCGCGACGCCCCCTGGTTCGACGACATGGTGGTGAAGGGCCACCGGCCCGTCCTCGCCGTCGTGGTGGAGATCGAGCAGATCTTCTACCACTGCGCGAAGGCGTTCCTGCGGTCCCAGCTCTGGCAGCCGGAGAGCTGGCAGCCGGACGCGCTGCCGTCCCGGGCCCGGCTGGTCAAGGAGCTGGAGGCGCCCGAGGAGAGCCTGGCCGCCCTGGAGCGCCACTACGGCCCGGACTACGCGAAGAGCATCTACACCTGACCGTCCCCGGTCGGGCTGCCAAACCCGGTGACCGCCACCCGCCCGTTCCCGGCCCGCGCGACCTGCCGGCGCGGGCCGTCCGGCCGGCCCGACGTTTGGGCCGGCTGCCGGGGGTACTGATGGGACGTTCCGCCGCGCCCCATGCGGCACCACACACCCCCTGGACACGGGTCGAAGGAAGGACGGACCTCCCATGCCCACGCGCAGCAACTCGGGATCGACCGCGACCAAGAACCCCCCGGGCAACCAGACACCGAACACCCCGGACATCAACGAGAGCGAGATCGCGCGGATGAAGGTCGACGACCTCCGCGACCGGCTGCGCCGGCGCGGCGTCACCGACACCGCCGATCTGAAGAAGGACGACCTGGTCAAGGCCCTGATCAAGAGCATGAAGGCCGACTCGGGCCCGGCCGGCTCCGGCCGCTCGGGCGGCTCGTCGGGCTCCTCGTCCGGCGGCATCCGGACCGGCGCGCAGACCTCACGGTCGCTGAAGTACTCGCAGGTCATCGACTCGGTCGACGACGAGCCGGAGCGGCCCGGCCGCAGCCTGGTCACCACCGATCACGAGGTGATCCGGCAGTGGGCCGAGGCCCGTGGCGGCGTGCCGTGCACCGTCGACGGCACCGACCACGACGGCCACGCCGGCGTCCTGCGCTTCGACTTCCCGGCCAACGGCCGCGAGGACCGGCTGCGGGAGATCAGCTGGGAGGAGTGGTTCGACGCCTTCGACAAGCGCCGGCTGAACTTCATCTACCAGGAGGAACGCTCCGACGGGAAGCAGAGCAACTTCTTCCGGCTGGAGAGCCCCGACCGCGAGGACGGCTGAGCCCGTCGTACCCGTCGAAGGCCCGGGTCGGCACGCCGCCGACCCAGGCCTTCGCGCGCGGCCGGACTTCGCGCGCGGCCCGGCCCTCCCGCCCGGCCCCGACCGTCCCTTGTGGTGTTCCGGCAGGTCCGGCGATTGAGCGCCCTCGACCGGGGTAGGAGTTCAGGCAGACGAGGGACGGCTCTCCCCTCCGACGAGAGCGATTCGACCAACGAGGAGGAATACCCGTGACCACGAAGGTCGAGAAGTCCATCGAAGTGCAGGTTCCGGTGAGCACCGCGTACAACCAGTGGACGCAGTTCGAGGAGTTCCCCCGCTTCATGGGTGGCGTCCGCGAGGTGCGCCAGCTCGACGACCGGCGGATGCACTGGGTCGCCGAGATCGCCGGCGTCCAGCGCGAGTGGGACGCGACGGTCCTGGAGCAGGTGCCCGACCAGAAGGTCGCCTGGGCGGCCACCGAGGGCGCGACGAACGCGGGGGCGGTCTACTTCCAGCCCGTCGGCCCCGACCGCACCATGGTGCAGTTGCACCTGGAGTACGAGCCCGAGGGCATGGTCGAGAAGGCCGGCGACAAGCTGAACATCGTCGAGCGGCAGGCCGAGTCCGACCTGCGGAAGTTCAAGTCGTACATCGAGGAGCGCGGCGTGGAGACCGGGGCCTGGCGCGGCACGGTCGACGGCGGCCTCGGGGTGGGCACGCCGGGCGTCGAGCACGCGGCGGCCACGCGCGGCGACAGCGGCAAGGCCGGCGTGTCCGGCAAGGCCGCGGGCGCGGCGGTGGCGGGCGCGGCGGCGGCCGGAGCCGCGGCGGCCGCGAAGCGTCGCCCCGACGACACGGACGACCGCCCAACCACCACCACCGACACGGCCTACGTGGTGACCGACGTCGAGGTCGTGCCGGATCCCGGCAACGCCGGCTACCCGCACCGCACCCTCTGACGGTTTCCCCGTACGCCCACCGGCGTCAGCGAACGGCCCAGGTCCCCGGGACCTGGGCCGTCGCTCGTGGTCGCCCGGCTGGCGTGGTGGACCGTCAGGGGGTCCGCGACCGTGGTGGTGGCGGGCGGGCCGACCGGACCGGCGGCGCGGGGTGCGTCAGGTGACGTCCGCGATGGCCATCCACAGGTGGCCGTCCGGGTCGGCGAAGACGCCCGTGAACGCCCACGGCTGCTGTGCCGGCTCGACGACCACCTCCGCGCCGGCCGCCCGGGCCCGCTCGACGAGCCGGGTGGCCTCCTCCGGCGTCGCGGCCGGGAGACTGAGCACGCACTCGCTCTGCCCGCGCGCCGCCACCTGACCGCCGCCGATGACCCAACCGAACCCGCCGGTCGGCACCAGCATGATCCGCAGGCCCTCGTTGACCACGAACTGCAACGGCTCGGGGATGCCGTCCTCCGCCGGATCCCCGACCGCCGCCAGGCCGAGCGCGTCCTGGTAGAAGCGGTACGAGGTCGGCCGATCGGCGATCGGCAGGCTGACGACGACCGGTGCGTACTGCATGAGGTCCCTCCGAGGGGGCTCGTGTGACGTGACGTCAGGGTGGACGTGGCGGAACGCGGAAACTCACCGCCGGCGCCGCGCCCGCCGGCCGGTCACTCGCTCCAGCCCGCCGGGTTGGTGCACGACTCCCGCGAGATCCCCGAGCCGGTCTCCGGCCAGCCGCCGAAGCGCTCGTCGTGCAGGTGGGCGAAGAAGTAGCACATGCCCTCGCACTCGCCGTCGGGAACGGCCACGGCGGGATCGGCGTCGACCGCCTCGTAGAACTCGCGCCCAAGGGCGACGACGAAGCCCCGACAGTAGAGGAAACCGTCGTCGGAGCCGTCGGTAACGTCGTGGACGTCGGCCCGGTCGATGTCGTGCAGCTTGCGCTCCACCACCCGGTCGAGGTCGGTCAGCTCCCGGCTGGACAGGTCGGCGCTGAGCTGCCGGAGGCTGTCGAGGAACGGGTCGAGCCACGGGTCGAGGGCGTAGCGGCCGTCGTCATCGTCGTCGGCGTCGGGATCCCGGGTCAGCAGGGCCCGGCGCAGCGCGGCGGGCTCGGGGCCCAGCCGCTCCCAGGCGGACTCGACGAGGGCCCAGAAGCGGGCCTCGTCCTCGGCGCTCGGCAGCTTGGCGACACCATCGGCAAGGTCGGTCACGGCGGGAGCGTAGCGAGCACGACCGACATCCTCGCCCGTCGATTCCCCCCAGCCGGCCCGGGACGCCGCCCGGTGGGTGCTACGTCGGGCCGGGCCGGGCGACGACGCGTGTCCGAAACTGTGCGGGTGATGTCGTTCCAGACACTGGCCGGGGGTTACCGACCACGGCAGGATCTTCAGCAGCAGATCACTTCAAGTCGCAGGAGCAAGAGATGGCAACGGTTCGCAACGTGGCGGTGTACGGCGCGTACGGGCACACCGGTCGGTTCGTGGTCGCCGAGCTGCAGGAACGCGGATACGCCCCGCTGCTGCTCGGTCGCGACCAGGACAAGCTGCGGGCGCTGGCGGGCGACTTCCCCGGCCTGCCGACCCGGCAGGCGTCGGTCGACGATCCGGCCTCCCTCGACCGGGCGCTCGACGGCGCGGACGCCGTGATCAACACCGCCGGCCCGTTCGCCTCGACCGCCGCCCCCGTCATCGAGGCGGCGCTGCGCGCCGGCATCCCGTACGTCGACGTGGCCGCCGAGATCGAGGCCAACATCGACACGTTCGACTTCGCGGAGCGCGCCCGCGCCGCCGAGACCGTGGTGGTCCCGGCGATGGCCTTCTACGGCGGCCTCGGCGACCTGCTCGTCACCACCGCCATGGGCGACTGGACCGCCGCCGACGAGGCGCACATCGCCTACGGCCTGAGCAGCTGGCACCCCACCGGCGGCACGGTCGCCTCCGGCGTGATCTCGTCCCAGCGCCGCGGCGGCCGCCGGGTCCGCTACAGCGGCGGCCAGCTGGAGTACCACAACGACGAGCTGCCCACCCTGGAGTGGTCCTTCCCCGAGCCGCTGGGCACCCAGAACGTCATCGGCGAGTTCTCCATGGCCGACATCGTCACCGTCCCCAGCCACCTGGCCATCCCCGAGGTGCGCACCTACATGACCGCCAAGGCGGCCGGTGACCTGTTCGCCCCCGACGCCGCGGCCCCCACCGCCGTCGACGAGCGCGGCCGCTCCGCACAGACCTTCCACGTCGACGTCCGCGTCCGCCGCGGCGACACCGAACGCCGCGTGATCGCCACCGGCCAGGACATCTACGCCATCAGCGCGCCCCTCGCCGTGGAGGCCGTCGACCGCATCCTCACCGGCCGCACCCGGACCACCGGCGTCGCCTCCGCGGGCGCCCTCTTCGACGCCCCGGACTTCCTCGACGCACTCTCCCCGTACCTCACCGTGCACACCCAGGCCGACGCCCGCGCCTGACCGGCGACCCACGCCGTGATCCGGGCTGCGCCCACGCGGTCGACCGGTCCCGTGAAACGAAGAAGCCCAGGTCGATGACCTGGGCTTCTTCGTCAGCGAGACATCGCACAGCGCCCCTGCCGTCCGCCGGCGTCCTGCGGATCGGACGCGGACCCGCTCGCCCCACCAGCGCCGCGTGGATCAGGTCGGCCGCGAGCCATGTCCCGTCTCGTAGCCGACGTCGTGCGACCCGCGCTTCCGGGAAGCCGCGTAGGCCAGCCAGTGCAGCAATTCCTCGCGCCGGTGCCGGCGCACGCGCGGTAGACGGCGGAAGTCCTCCACGGACACGTCGAGTCGGCCGTACCGGATCTCCCCGCGATGGCCGTCGACCAGCGCACCCGCGGCGGGGACCGCGACCACCGTGCAGATCCAGCACGGCGACGGCGTCAGCTCAGGGAGTTGTGGAAACAGCACGTACTCCAGGTCCTGCTCGACCGGGACGCCTCTGGCGCGCCGGCTGAAGCCGTTCACCACGGCGGTTCCGATCAACTCCTGGAGACGCGTGGCGGTGACAGTGCGGACGGTGGCCGGTACGGGCCACCCCCACCAGGAACGCACGGTTCGCATGTCGCGCAGGCGATCGAACACCGATGCCTCTGCCTAGACCGCATCCCAGTCGGAGGAGGCCGAAACCTCGTAGGGAATCGTCGCCAAGACCTCGGCAGGCCCCTCCAACTTCCACATCCGTACGCAGCAGCCGCAGCCGCCTTCCTCTTCGGCGTGGGTCAGAACCTCCCGGTTCACGTTGAGCCAGGCCTCAGCCGCCTCGACCTCGCCCGGCCTACCTACGGAGGCCGCCATGGTTTGCCGGATCACGGCGAGCACCGTAACCCACGAGGACGGGCAAGCCGCCCCTTCGGCTGAAGCTCATCTCTGTCGAGGGTCCACGCCGGAGCTTCGAACCGGATTACGAGGAGCCGGGCCTCGGTCACCCCTTCCGTCTGCGCATCCGGGTCACACCGTTCGGACGTCGAGCACCAACTTTCCGGTGGTGGCGCCGGACTCGATGCGACGATGCGCCTCGACGGCCTGGTCCAGCGGCAGCACGTCGACCCGCACGCGCAGGTCGCCGGCTGCGGCCGCCGTCACCGCGCGGCGCAGCGCTCGGCCGGCCTCGGCCGGGAAGGTCGCGGAAAAGGCGGCCAGGTTGAAGCCGGAGACCGTCTTGTTGGTGAACCAGAGTTCGTTGGCGGGGATCGCGACGTCCTCGGCTCCCGAGGCGTTGCCCATCACGATCAGGCGGCCCATCGGGGCGAGCCGGTCCAGGCTGGCACGGCGGGCCGGGCCGCCGACCATGTCGACCACGATGTCGAACTCACCGGCGTCGGCGAGCTGGTCGCGCAGGATCACCTCGTCGTAGCCGAAGCCCTCGGCTGCCGCGATCTTGGCCTCGCTGCCCACGGTGCCCACCACCCGGTCCGCGCCCAGCAGCCTCGCGGCCTGGCCGAGTTGGCTGCCCACGCCGCCGGCCGCGGCATGCACCAACACCCTGTCGCCGGGCTCGATGCGCGCCACCCGGTCGAGCACGAGAAATGCCGTGGTGCTGTTGGACGGGAGTGCCGCGGCGACGTCCAGGTCGAGGCCGAGGCCGTCGAGCGGGGCGACGAGGTCTGCCGACGTAACCACCACCTCGGCGTAGCCGCCACCGTCGACGATCGTCAGGGCGGCGACCGGTTGACCGACGGACAGCCCTTCGACACCCTCGCCGAGGGCCCGGATCCGCCCGGAGACCTCGATGCCGGGCACGAACGGCAGTGGCACATCCACCACGCCCCGCCGGTAGAGGATCTCGGCGAAGTTCGCTCCCGCGTACGCCACGTCGATGGCGACCTGACCACGGCCGGGCGCCGGGATCTTCACTTCGTCGAGGCGCAGGACGTCGGCCGCACCGAACTCGGGAATCGTGATGGCCTTCATCTGCGTGTCGCTGATCGTCATGTCAGCGATCGTGCCGGGGCGGCGCGCGGCCGGGCAGTGTCAGTTCATCCTGGGTGTGCCACCACCAGGCTGTGCCCGCTCATCAGCCGCTCCAGGCGCGCCTCGGTGTCGGTGCCGGGGCGGGGGTTGTGCAGGATCAGGTGGTGTCCGGGGCGCTCCGGCAGCGGCAGCAGCGTGGCGTCGAACACGAGCATGCCGGCGTCGGGATGATCGACGGCCTTCACGGCGCTGGTGTGCTCGCCGACGTCGTGGCGGTTCCACAGGTCGGCGAACTCCGGGCTGACCGAGGCCAGTTCGTCGGCGATCCGGTCGAACTCCGGATCGTCCGGGTAGCGCGCCGCGTCCGCACGAAACCCGGCGGCCACCGCACGGGCGGTTTCGGCCCAGTTGCGGTGCAGGACCCGGTACCGGGCGTTGGTGAAGAAGGACACCAGGCAGTTGTGGTCGGTGTCGCCGTAGCCGAACACCGCGCGGGCCGCGTCGTTGATGGCGGTGAAGTTCCAGTGGCGGTCGCGGATGTAGCCGGGCCGGGGCGACCACGCGTCCAGCAGGCGCTGCAACTCGGGAGACGCCGGGAGGGAAGGTGCCGACTGCGCCGGCGGCGGTTCGAGACCAGCCAGCCGGTACAGGTGCGCGCGCTCGGCGGCAGCCAACCGCAGCGCGCCGGCGACGGCGTCGAGGACGCTCTCGGACACCTTGATGTCACGGCCCTGCTCCAACCAGGTGTACCAGGACACCCCGACCCCCGCCAGCACCGCGACCTCCTCGCGCCGCAGCCCCGGCGTGCGCCGCCGCCCGGCGTCCGGCAGCCCGACATCGGCGGGGGAAAGCCGCGCCCGGCGGCTGCGCAGGAACTCGCGCAGCTCGATGTGCCGGCGGTCCCGAGACATGGAGGAGTAGGGGCTTGCCATCCACTCACGATATGCAGGCTCGTCGGGCAGGCGGTAGTCAGCTGGACGGACCCTGCCGGATGCTCGTCCTGGGGTCGAGATCGTCATCGTGGACTCGTGCCGGGGACCGGAGGCACGCCGTCGCCGACCTCGGGAAACGGCGAAGCCCAGGTCGTTGACCTGGGCTTCCTTACCGAGCCGCCTGACGGAATCGAACCGTCGACCTACGCATTACGAGTCGGCTGCACGGCGCTGGTCTCCCGCCTGGCACTCCTAACCAACCTGGTGTCCCGGTCCGTCATCGTCCGCCGACAACCGCTCGGTTGGCTGCTCGGTCTTCAGCCGCCTGTGATGGCCATCGAGCACGTCAATCGCTTCCTGCAAGCTGCAGCCGACCGCCGGACGTTTGGCCTCCGATGCGGCCGGGGCAAATATTCATCACCCAGCATGCGAACCCGGGAGGTCATGAACGTGGCGAAGGGCGACATCGAGACGTACCACGAGGATGGTCAGTGGAAGAACCGTCCGGAGGGCAACCAGCGCGCCAGCACGGCGCATGACACCAAGGCTGAGGCGGAGGCCGCGGGCCGGCAGATGGCCATTCAGCGCGATGTTGAGCACGTGATCAAGAAGAAAGATGGCACCATCGGCGAGAAGAACACCTACCCGCGTAGCCGTGACCCTCGCCAGACCGAGGGCTGAGCTGCGGGCGAAGCAGCATGGACGGGTGGCGTCCGGATGTCCGGACGTCACCGCCCGTCGCCTCACTCCGCGACATCTCGCTTACGAGTTCTGGGCGCTCTGTCCGGGCGCGTCTCTGACGTCGGGCGTTGATCCGCCGCCGGCTGGCCTTGGCTCTCACTGTTCGGCCCTGTTGCTGTCACCGTTGCTGTCGCGACAGCAACGGGGCCAATTGCTTCGGCGTAACGCGGATACGGAGCACCGTCTTGTGCCCTGTGGTGCCCACACTGGAGACGGCCGCGTTCGAAACGCTGGCAGACTGCCATCATGTCGCCTGAACCGGAATCGTGGACCATCAAGCACTTCTCGCAAGGCAACCCAGCCGGCCCCGGCCAGGACAGCGTCCCGGCGCTGCTACGCCGCATCGCAGACAGCATCGAACAGCGGCCCTGCATCGAGGTCCAGGACGTCATTTTGCGCAACGAGGCCAACGCCGACGGTGACTGGTGGTCGGCCACGGTCTACTTCCACGAACCGTCGGTCTAGCGAAATCCGGCGTACAGATCGGCAAGGGTCCGGCGATGACCGTTATCTAGCATTACCCCGTGGTTCCAACTAGCACGAACTCGGTCGGCGGGCTGCCGCCTCGACGGCTCCCGCTGGGAGTCAACATCGCAAGCGCATTGTTGGCTCTTCAGGCGTCGTTGCTAATATTCGCGGCGATTTCCGCCATATACGCCCAAGGGGGCATCAACGCTGCCGTAAACGACGCAGCGGGTCGCTCCAGCGTCCCGGTAGACAGCAGTTCGGTCGCACTCAAGGCGTCCTACTTCCATTTCGAAGCTCGACTTACCCTGTGGTATGCGCTCTTCTTCGCGCCTGCATTGGCTGGCGTCGCGTTGTGGGTCAGGACGGGTCAACAGAGTGCGAGAGTAGCCGCCTTCGCAACGAGCCTGCTTAGTGTGCTTTGCTGTTGCGGTTCCGGGTGGTGGCTATGGCTGTCTGACGAACCAGCAGAGATTGATGAAGCGCTTCCGGCCGCCTTCGGTCGAGCATATCCAGCATGGGTCGAACTGGGTAAGATCGGACTAGTGGCGTCCTTTATGCCCGCATTTATCGCGGCAGCCGCACTGGTCCTCGGTGGGCGTATCGCTGCCCGCACCTCCCCAGGATCGAACCAGTGATCTCTTCGGTGTGAAGGAACTACCGGCCGGCGATGAGCTGCGTCAACAGCAGGGTGAGCTGCCTACACGATCCACCGGAGTGCATGGGCGTCCGGCGCTACCCGCGCCCGTCGTCACCCAGTTGGTCACCCAGCCCGGCCACTCAAGCGGCTAAAGGGCAAACGGCTGGCACTTGAGAGCCTCTTCAACTACTTCTCGTCACTCAACTCGGGTTCTCCAAAGAACATCAGGGAGATGACGTGTGGGCAACACAGGATGCGTTCCAGCTCGTCAACTCGCGCCCCGGCCTCCTCGCCGGGAAGGGCGGGATTGCGCAGTTCACGAACGAGGGTCAGCGCCCTGCTTCGCGTCGCGTTGTCCAGCACCACAGTCACGCAGAATACGCGGCCCAAACTGCCATCCTGTCTGCCGCCGACCCGCCCTTCGGGGAGCGGGCCGCCGCCCGGCCCGCCACGTCAAGCGGGGAGGGCGGCACTCGGGCGCAGCGGTTGGAGCGCAGCTGCCGCCGACTCGTTCATCCTGATCGTCAACACGGCAGCAGCGTAGGCCGACACAACATGCTGCCGGCACCGTCAGTTTGGAAGAGCGCGCTCAACGGGCCGTAATGCCCGAAACGCCTGCGGGCGGCGGCAGAGCCCCATGCCGCTCATGCCCGCTCATGACCGCTGCGCGCCACGGTTACTGGCCCGTGGATGGCCCGCGTCGGTACGAGCGGGTTACCTACCCATCGGATAACTTGCCCTATGCCCGTCATCGATCTGAGTGCGCCGGCCCGCCCCCCGTCGCCCCGCAGGACGACAAACCCGCGGCTCGTGGCGGCGCTGGCAGTCTTGGGGCTCGGGTGCCTAAGCGGGGAGCCGGTGAACCCGCCGCAGCTTGCCCCTGAGATACGGTGCGAGTCATGGCAGGAATCCATTGCGGGTGAGGTGGGTCCGGCCACCGCTCCGATAAGAGGTGCCCCACCAGGGGCGCCCGCGAGAGTGCGCGTAGTGGCCGTTGTGGATGGTCAAACCGGATGTGTCGTTTCGGTGCAGCGGTGGAGTGAACCGCAGTTGGTGGTCCAGCCCGGGGATCACGGCCTGGTCGCCATCGTCAAGATGGACGGCGAACGCGAACGGGGGCGCTGGACGGTGCTGGTGTCGGGCAAGCCGCTGGGCGGGGAACTCGTGCGGTGGGACGGCGACGACTTGGACGCCGGGCTGTCGCGGGTGATGGCCAAGCTTCGGGAGCGGGTTCCGGGACTGCTCGACTGAGAGAAGGCCTCGGCGTCGCTGCCCCTGCCTGAAGCCCATCTCCGCCGATCCCCGCCGAAGGCACCGGTTTGGTACCTGGCGCAGTCCGCAACTATCGGCCGGTGCGCCGGCCGATGCCGGCGCTTGCGCCGCCAGCAGGCCGAGCGCGGCCGGCCTGCGGCCCGCTTGCGGGCCGCCTTGATCTGCTGCGGCGTCGGGTAACGGTGGCGGTGGCGTTCGCGGAGGTCGGCGGGGAGCTGGTGAGGGCACGTCCAAGAACCACCAACGCCGTTCCGTGCCGATCCCGCGCTTCCTCGTCGACGAGCTGGCCGCCCACGTCGCAGGCAAGGGGCGGGACGCGCTGGTGTTCACCACCCCGAACGGCGGGCCGCTGCGCAACACCAACTTCCGGACGCGGGTCTTCGGGCCGGCGGCGGCATCGGTCGGGCTGGCCGGGCTCACTCCCCACGACCTGCGGCACACGGCGGCGAGTCTCGCCGTGGCGGCGGGCGCCAACGTCAAGGCGGTGCAGCGGATGCTCGGGCACGCCTCCGCGTCGATGACGCTGGACGTGTACGCGGGTCTGTTCGGTGACGACCTGGACGCGGTCGCCAACCGGCTGGACGAGGCGGTCGCTGCGCGGGATGCGGACTATTTGCGGACTGGCACCATCGGCGGCAGCGTGGTGGACCTCGGGAAACGGCGAAGCCCAGGTCGTTGACCTGGGCTTCTTCACCGAGCCGCCTGACGGAATCGAACCGTCGACCTACGCATTACGAGTGCGTCGCTCTAGCCGACTGAGCTAAGGCGGCAACGATCGTCAAGTGTACGGCACGCCCCGCCGCCGGCCGAATCGGATACCCCTCCCGCGCCCACCGACCCGGACACCCGGGCCCGAACCGTACGCCCGGCCGGTCAGCGGTCGCAGCGCGCCCGGACTACGCTGCGGCGGGTGACCGACGATCGCGCCCCCGACGAGGACCGGCTGGACGGCCCGGCGGAGAGCCCGCACGCGAGCGAGGCGGCCGGTGGGCGGGCGGCGCGCCGGCCGCGCGGCACGGACCCGCGCGAGCTGGGCTTCACCCCGCGCAAGCCGGTGCCGTGGCTCGCGCCCTTCCTGCTGATCAGCACCGGCATCCGTACGCTGCTGGCGATGCTCTTCGGGGCGTACCTGGACAAGCGGGAGCTGCAGAACTCCCTCGACGCGGGCATCGCGAGGCAGGTCGGGCCGGACGGCGGGCTCTGGCTCGACTACGTGGCCGACCTGGGCGACGGCTTCAACGCCACCTACTCGGTGGCCTACCTGCTCGCCCAGCGGGAGCTGGAGGTGGACGGGCACCGGCTGCCCCGGGCGCAGACCCTGGTGATGGGCGGCGACCAGGTCTACCCGTCGGCGGCCTTCGAGGCGTACGAGGACCGGTGCAAGGGGCCCTACCAGGCCGCGCTGCCCGTCAGCCCGCCCGAGCGGCCGACTCTCTTCGCCGTGCCCGGCAACCACGACTGGTACGACGGGCTGACCGCCTTCCTGCGGCTGTTCGTGCGCTCCCGGGACCGGCACTTCGGCGGCTGGGACACCGGCCAGTCCCGCTCGTACTTCGCCGCCGAGCTGCCCGCCGACTGGTGGCTGCTGGGCCTCGACGACCAGTCCGGTTCCTACCTGGACGACCCGCAGCTCACCTACTTCGACAGGGTCGCCGAGCGGCTGGGCCCGCGCAGCCGGGTGATCCTGGTCGTGCCGGCGCCGACGTGGGTCAAGGCCGTCGACCATCCCACGGCGTACGACTCGATCGACTACTTCGTCCGTACGATCGTCGCGCCCACCGGCGCGCAGGTGCGGCTGCTGATCTCCGGCGACCTGCACCACTACGCCCGGTACGCCGGCCCGGATCGCCAGCTCGTCACCTGCGGGGGCGGGGGCGCGTACCTCTATCCCACGCACAGGCTCCCGGAGCGGATCGAGGTGCCGCCGCGCGACACCCTCGCCCGGCGGGCCAGCGCCTCCCGCACGTACGACCTCGCCGCCCGCTACCCGGACGCCGCCCGCTCCCGACGGTACGGCTGGGGGATCTTCCCCCGGCTGCCGCTGCGCAACCCGGGCTTCACCACCCTGCTCGGCACGCTGCACACGCTGCTGATGCTGGCGATGGCCGGCGTCGTGAGCAACCGGACCGGCACCGAGCAGCGACTGTTCAGCGTCCCGCTGGTGGCGATGCTGGTCGTCACCCTGCTCGGCGCGGGCTTCTTCGCCAAGCCGCCCAGCTCCGGCGGGAAGCGGCACGCCCGGCACTGGATCCTCGGCGTGAGCCACGGGCTGGCCCACGTCGGGTTGGCCGCCGCCGGCACGTGGGCCTGGCTGGCCCTGCCCCTCTACGACTGGCCGTGGCCGCTGCCGGCGGTCGCCGCCGCGGTGGTCTACGGCCCGGTGATCGGGCTGGTGGCGAGCCAGTTGGTCGCCGCGTACCTGCTGGTGGCCGGCGCGTTCGGGGTGAACATCAACGAGCTCTTCGCCGGCCAGGGCATCGAGGACGCGAAGGCGTTCCTGCGGCTGCGCATCGACCCGGACGGCACGCTGACCATCTATCCGATCGCCGTGGACCGGGTGGCCCGCGACTGGCAGGTCAACCCGGACCAGTCCCCCGAGTCCTCCTGGCTGGTGCCGAAGCACCCCCTCCGCCCCCGCCTGGCCGAGCCCCCGATCACTCTCCCCTGACCCCTTCCGGCCCGGGCGCGGGCGGGAGGGTCAGGGGTTGTAGTGCTGGTCGTGGGCCTGGCGGGGGCCGCAGACCGAGGCGCGGGAGCAGGAGCAGCGGGAGCCGTCGGCGTCGAGACGGACCGTGACCGAGTCGCGCGGGACGCTGTGCCCCACCACGCGACCCTCGCCCTCCGGCGTCGACACCCGCGTCCCGATCCCGGGGACGGATTCCTGGAACCGCTGGTACAGCGGATGCTCGTACTTCAGGCAGCACATCAGCCGCCCGCACGCGCCGGAGATGCGCAGCGGATTGAGCGGCAGGTCCTGGTCCTTGGCCATCCGGATCGTCACCGGCTCGAAGTCGGTGAGGAAGGTGGCACAGCAGAGGTCGCGGCCGCACGAGCCGATGCCGCCCTGCACGCGCGCCGAGTCCCGGGCGGAGAGCTGGCGCAGCTCCACCCGGCAGTGCAGGGTGGCTCCCAGGTCCCGGACCAGGGAGCGGAAGTCCACCCGGTGCGGGGCGGTGAAGTAGATGGTGCTCCGCTCGCCGCCGCCCTCGGCGGCCCCGAGCACGTGGTCGACCGCCACCACCTTCATCGGCAGGCCGTGCTCCCGGATCAGCCGCTTCGCCGCGACCTTCGCCTCGGCCTTGCGCCGGCGCAGCGCCTCGTCGCGGCGCAGGTCGTCCTCCTGCGCCAGCCCGGCCAGTCGGGGAAAGCCGTCGGTGTCCTCGGCGACCCACTGCGCGGCCCAGACGCACTCGGCCACCTCGGGCCCGTCGTCGGTCGGCACCAGCACCTTGTCGCCGACCTGGGGGCTCCACTCGCCCGGGTCGAGGTAGTAGAGGCGCCCGTACCGCTGGAAGCTGACCGCGCAGAGCATGCCCATGGCTCTCACCCTACGACGGCGGGACGCCTCCGGCGCGGCCGGCCGTCGCGACCCGACTACGCCGTGCAGCCATTCATGTCTGTCGACTCGACTGACCCGTGGCCCACCTCGTCGTGTCGAGGCTCCTCGCCCGGACGGTTGAATCCTCCGCGCCGTACGGGACAAACGCGCACCGGAGGCGTTGAGTGGAGGCAGACCTGCGGGGGGTGCAGGGGGAAAGGCCACGGCGTCGCCGCCGGAGCCCGGTCCGACCGGGTCCCGGGCGCGACGCCGTGCGCCGTGCGCAGGCCCGTCCGGCGGAACCGCCGGCGCAACTGCGGGCCAGGCAGCCGAGCCCGAGGGCTACCAGCCGATCCGGGTCGGGGTGTCGTAGCGGGGACGGTCGGTCACCGGCTCGCGCCAGCGGGACTCGGCCAGGCTCGGCCCCCACTGCCGCAGCAGCGTCTCCGCCCCGTCGTACGCGACGCAGAGCACCCCCAGCACCCGTACGGCGATCTCGGCGGCCTCGGTTCCGCCCGGCCCGGCCTGCCCCGGGCGCCCCGATCCGCCGCCCGCCGTCGAGGTCGCCGCGACCACGGCCACCGCCTCGGCGGAGCGCAGCACGTCGGCCAGCGCGCGGGCCAACGCCAGCCGGCTGCCCTCCACCCAGTCGGCGAGCGCCTCGGCGTAGCCGGCGGTCGACTCCAGCCGCCCGACCAGGCTCTCCGGCCCCTCGTCGAGGTGGCGCAGCAGGGCCGACCGGGCCTGCCCGTACGCCGACGCGGCCGGGCCGGACCAGAGCACCGGATCGGTCAGCGCGGCGGAGGCGTCGTCGTAGCCCCGGACCAGCCGGCGCAGCGTGTGGCCCGCGCCGGTCAGCGGCGCCGGGTGCAGATCGAGGAAGTGCCGGACGGCCTCGCCGGGGAGCACCTGCATCCGGCGCAGCAGCGGCCAGACCCGGTGGCTCTCGGGCGCCCCGGCGGCGAGCAGCGTGTCGACCCGGCGCAGCAGGTCGAGCCCGGGCTCCGCGAGCCGGTCGAGCGTGTCCATCACGCCTCCCCGGCCAGCCGGTGGCGGACGCCCCGGTCGACGTCGGCGTAGTGGTCGGCGGCGGCCCGCACCGCCGCGGCGACGGCCGCCAGCCGCTGGGCGGCGACGTGCGCCTCCCGGGCCCGGTCGCCGGTGGCCGCGATCCACTGCCGGTGCAGGGCCCGCCCGATCTCGCCGGGCCGGCCGGGGGCGTCGGCGCCGAACGCGGCCTGCGACGGGTCGCCGGCGGTGACCGTGCGGGACACGGCGGTCAGGGTCTCGCTGGCCTGGTCGAGCCGGGCGGCGAGGGCGCGCAGACTCTCCATCTCAGGCTCCCGCCAGCGGACGGTAGGCGGTGAAGGTCTCGTTGTGCAGCTTCTCCCGGGCCCACTGGGCGGCGTCGGCGGCGGCGGTGACCGCGGCCTGCACGGAGGTGGCGACGTCCCGGGGGCTGCGGGTGTGCAGGGGGCCGAGGAACCGGACGTCGGTGATCCGCCCGCCGGCGGTCACCACGACCTCGACCAGCCCGTCGGGCGACCGGACGGTGACCTCGACCGTCGCCACCGCCTGGTCGAACTCGGCCTGGAGCGACTCGATCCGGCGGTAGCGCCGCACCGCCTCCTCGATCCAGGCCTCGTCGATCTCCCCCCGCGGCATCGGCGGACTCCTCCCCGGCCAGGCCATCACTGAGCGTGCCACCGCCGTCACCACGGCACACCGGACCGTACCGCACAGCAATCGAGGCTGTCGATGCCTGTGGACGGCCGGTCCGGCCGACGGGACCAGGCCCGGCGGGGGCGCCCGGCGCGGGGGGTCCGGCCCGGCGTCAGCCCTTCCAGAGCGCGAGCATCATCGCCTCGACGGCGATCCGGGGCTTGACGTTCGCCTCGATCGCCGCCCGGCACTCCAGCACCGCCTCCAGGCGGCGCAGGGACCCCTCGGCGTCCCACTTCTGCGCGCCCGCGCCGGCCAGCGCGGCGGTGTCGGTGTGCACCGGCGCCACGGGGGCGCGCAACGCCATCGTGAGCGCGTCCCGGTAGAACCCCGCCAGGTCGACCAGGGCCCGGTCCAGGGCGTCGCGCTGCGCCCGGGTGGCCCGCGACTTCTGCCGCTTCTCCAGGTCCTTCAGCTGGCCGGCGGCGCCCCGCATCGCGCCGGCCGCACCCCGCCCGGTGCCGCCCGCGCCGAGCGCGGTCTCCAGCGCCGCCCGCTCGGCGGCGTCGGTCTCCGCCACCGAGGCCGCCGCCTCCGCCTCCGCCGCCTCGATCAGCGCCGACGCGGCGTCGAAGGCGGCGCCCACGCCGGTCAGCCGGCGCGGCACCGCGAGGACCGCCTCCCGGCGCGTGCGCGCCTCCGGGTCGCGGGCGAGGCGACGGGCCCGGCCCACGTGCCCCTGCGCGGCCGCCGCCGCCCACCGCGCCACGTCGGGCGCCACGCCGTCGCGGCGGACCAGCACCTCGGCCACCGCGTCGGCCGCCGGCTGCCGCAGCGGTACGACCCGGCAGCGCGACCGGATGGTCACCGAGATGTCGTCCGGGTGGGTGGACGGGGCGCAGAGCAGGAACACCGTACGCGGCGGCGGCTCCTCGACGGCCTTGAGCAGCGCGTTGCCGGCGGCCTCGGTGAGCCGGTCCGCGTCCTCGATGATCACCACCTGCCAGCGCCCGCCCGACGGGGTGCTGGCGGCGCGCAGCACCAGCGCCCGCATCTCGTTGACGCCGATGGAGAGCCCCTCCGGCACGACGAGCCGGACGTCGGCGTGGGTGCCGGCCATCGTGGTGTGGCAGCCCTGGCACTGCCCGCAGCCGGTGCCGTGGGCGCATTGTAGGGCGGCGGCGAAGGCCCGGGCCGCCACCGACCGCCCCGACCCGGGTGGCCCGGTGAAGATCCAGGCGTGCGTCATCCCCGCCCCGGGATCGACGGCGGCGAGCGCGCCCTCGGCGTCATCGGCGCCCGCGCCCTCGACCTCCTCGGCGAGCGCGTCGAACTCGTCCCCGGCGGCGTCGGTCGCGGGCGGAACGGCGGCGGCACGCAGCACGGCGGCCGCCGAGGCGGCGGCGCGGCGCAGCGTGTCGACCGCCTCGTCCTGCCCGACCAGGTCGGCGAAGACGTCCGGCATCAGGTCCGATGCTCCATCGTCACCAGCTCCGATTCGGATAACTCCGGCTGCACCGAGGTGTCCGGCCCCTGCGCGGGACGCGGGTGCACGATGCCGCCGGGGGCGCCGAGCATCTCCTCGACCCGCCGGGCCACCCCGTCGGCCAGCTCCTCGACCGGGCGGGACGCGTCGAGCACCAGGTAGCGCTTCGGGTCGGCGGCGGCGAGGTCGAGGAAGGCGTACCGGACCCGCTCGTGGAAGGCGACCGACTCGGCCTCCACGTGGTCGGCCGCCTCGGCGCGGGCCGCGACCCGGGACAGGCCGGTGCGCGGGTCGACGTCGAGCAGCACCACCAGGTCGGGCTTGAGCCCGCCGGTGGCCCACGAGGAGAGCCAGGAGACCTCGTCGACGGGGAGCGTCCGCCCCGCCCCCTGGTAGGCCAGGGACGAGTCGACGTACCGGTCGCTGATCACCACCGCGCCCCGGACGAGCGCCGGCCGGACGACGGTGGCCACGTGGTGCGCCCGGTCGGCGGCGTAGAGCAGCGCCTCGGCGCGCGGCGACGGCACGTCGGACCCGGGCGCGCCGAGCAGCAGCGACCGGATCCGTTCGCCGACGGCGGTGGCACCCGGCTCGCGGGTGACGACCACGTCGCGCCCCTGCCCGCGCAGCCGCTCGGCGAGCGCGGCGAGCTGGGTCGACTTGCCGGCGCCCTCGCCGCCCTCGAAGACCACGAAGAGGCCGGCGGAGACGAACGGCTCGGCCGGCATCAGCGGGCGGCCCCGGATCGAGCCCCAGAGGTCGGCCAGGACGGGGACGCCCTTCTTGTCGTCCATCTGCCCGAACGCGCTGACCCCGGCGAAGATGCCGGCCACGCCGGCGGCGAGCAGCAGCAGCCGGGTGGAGGAGATCGAGACGCCCAGGTCGGCCAGCTCCAGCCGGCGCGAGCCGCCGACGCCGGCGAGCAGGCTGCTCAGGCCGATCGCGAGGATCAGCACCAGCCGGGTGCCGATCTGCACCACCGCGAAGACCCGGCCCCGCACCTCGTCGGCGATCTCCCCGCCGAGCAGGGTGGTGCCGGAGAGGAAGGCCATCCCGGCGCCCGCGCCGACCAGGACCGCGCCGACCATCGCCATCGACAGGTGGATGGCGAAGGCCAGGGCCATCACCGAGGCGCTGGCCAGCACGATGCTCATGCCGAACCAGCGCCGCCGGGACATGTCCTTGACGATCATCGGGCCGAGCCCGATGCCGAGGGCCAGGCCGATGAAGATGGCGCCGAAGAGCAGGTAGAACGCCGCGTCGCCGGCGCCCAGCGAGGTGGCGAAGAACTTGGCGGTGCCGATCACGATGCCGCCGCCGGCGAAGGCGCCGAAGATGCCGAGCACCAGGCCGCGGACCAGCGGCGTCTGCCCGATGTAGCGCCAGCCCTCCTTGAACTGGCGCAGCATGCTCTGCTCGGCGCGCTCCCGCTCGTCGGCCTGCCCCTGGCTGATCTCCTTGATGCCGTACGCCACCACCAGCGCGGTGGCCAGCCGGGAGAACGCGTTGAACCAGAGCGCCAACTGGGCCGGCTCGGCCCAGTCCGGCGTCGCGCCGCCGGTGGCCGCCCGCACGGAGGCGTCGAGCGCGGCGAGGATCAGCGCGGCGAGGACCGGCGTGAGGCCGTACGTGGTGATGAGCGTGAGCTGGTTGGCGGCCTCCAGCCGGGCGCGCGGGATCAGGTTGGGGACCGCGGCCTCCTTGGCCGGGATCCACAGCAGCGTGAGCGACTCGATCAGGAAGGTCGCGACGGCCGCCCAGCCGACCACCACCCCGCCGGGGGCGCCAAGCAGCGCGACCAACGGGATCGAGGCGAAGAGCAGGAAGCGCAGCACGTCGCAGATGACCATCGTCCAGCGGCGGTCGAAGCGGTCGGCCAGCACGCCGGCGATCGGGCCGAGCACCAGCGCCGGCAGCAGCCGGATGGCGATGACGCCACCGAAGGCGGCACCCTTCGCCGTGCTCCCCTGGACCTGGGCGGCGGCGAAGACCGACGTGGCGAGCAGGCCGAACCAGTCGCCGAAGGAGGCCGCGCCGAGCACGATCCAGAGCCGGCGGAACGGGGTGATCCGCAGCACCGAGCGGATGCCCGCGTAGCCGGACAGGTCGGCCCCGGGCTTCTCCGCGGTGCCGCCGGGCTTCTTCGAGGACGGCGACACGCCGGGCGACTCGCCGTTGAACTGGCTTTCGATGGCCGTACCTCCACGTGCCGGCCCATCGCTGGGCAGTCCCGGTGGAACACTCTAGACCCGGCGGGGACCTCCCCCGCCGCGACATTCTCCTGCTCGCCGAGCCTAGGCCGCCGCGACCACCGCCGTCAGCCCGGACAGACGCGAGGGTATTTCGCATTGACTCCCAGACAGTTAGCGTGCAGACGTGGCCACCACCGAAAGCGACAAAACTCGTGAGCGCCTCGACCGGGCGACCGCGCACCTCGACCCGCCGTACGCCGTGGTGGACCTCGCGGCCTTCGACGGCAACGCCGCCGCGCTGGTCGACCGCGCCGCCGGCAAACCGCTCCGCGTCGCCAGCAAGTCGGTCCGCGCCCGGGAGCTGATCGGCCGGGCGCTGGGACGACCCGGCTGGCACGGCGTGATGGCGTTCACCCTGCCCGAGGCGATCTGGCTGGTCCGCGCCGGCGTGACCGACGACGCGCTGGTGGCGTACCCCACGGCCGACCGGGGAGCGCTCGCCGAGCTCGCCGCCGACCCGGCGCTGGCCGCGGCCGTCACGCTGATGGTCGACGGCACCGACCAGCTCGACCTCGTCGACACGGTGTGCGCGCCCGGGCGCCGCCCCGAGCTGCGGGTCTGCCTCGACCTGGACGCCTCCTGGCGACCGCTGGGCGGGCGGGTGCACCTCGGGGTGCGCCGCTCCCCGGTGCACAGCGCGCGAGCGGCCGGCGTGCTCGCCGCCGCCGTCGCCGGCCGCGCCGGGTTCCGGCTGGTCGGGCTGATGGCGTACGAGGCGCAGATCGCCGGCCTCGGCGACGCGCCGCCCGGGCAGGCGGTGACCGGCTCCGTGATCCGGCTGGTCAAGCGCGGGTCGTACCGCGAGTTGCTGGCCCGCCGGGGCGCGGCGGTGGCCGCCGTACGCGAGCACGCCGACCTGGAGTTCGTCAACGGCGGCGGCACCGGCAGCGTGGCCGCGACCAGCGCCGATCCCGCGGTCACCGAGGTCGCCGCGGGATCGGGCCTGTACGGGCCGACGCTGTTCGAGGCCTACCGCGCGTGGCGCCCCACCCCGGCGGCGGCCTTCGCCTGCGCGGTGGTCCGCCGCCCGGCGCCCGGCCTGGCCACCGTGCTCGGCGGCGGCTGGATCGCCTCCGGGCCGGCGGAGGACAGCCGGCTGCCCCGCCCCTGGCTGCCCGCCGGGCTGAAGCTGGTCGGCATGGAGGGCGCCGGCGAGGTGCAGACCCCGCTGGCCGGCACCGCCGCCGCCACGCTACGGGTCGGCGACCGCGTCTGGTTCCGGCACGCGAAGGCCGGCGAGCTGTGCGAGCACGTCAACGAGCTGCACCTGGTCGAGGGGGACGCGGTCGTGGCCACCGTGCCCACCTACCGGGGCGAGGGCCACGCCTTCCTCTGACACGCCGTCCGCGCTGCGACGGTTCGATGGCGCTGCGGAGCGAGGTCTCCCGCCGCCCACGCACCGGGCGGCGGGACGGGATCAGCCGGGCTGGCCGGCGTCGGCCGGGGCGTCGACCTGGCGGTGCAGGTAGTCCCGGATCAGCGCCTTCGCCTCGACCAGCACCCGGTCGTCGCCCTCGGGCAGCCGGCGGAACGCCAACTTGATCAGCGCGTCGGCCGTCTCCACCGCGATCTCCAGGTGGAACCGGAGGGCGGGGACGTCGGTCAGGCCGAAGCGCTCGGTGAGCACCCGGGCCAGCTGGTCCGCGATCACCCCGTTGTTGTCCCGCTGCTCGTCGAGCAGGTGCAGGTCGACCACGTCGCCGAAGTGCAGGGTACGAAATCCTGGAACGGTGCGGTGCATCGTGATGTACTCGTCGATCCCCGCGTCGACCCCGTCCCACCAGTGGGTCAGGTCGTCGGAGGCGAAACGCTCGTCGAGCCGCTGGAGGTAGGACTCCATCGTGCGCAGGGTGAGGGCCTGCACGATCGCCCGCTTGTCCGGGAAGAACTGGTACACCGACCCGATCGCCACCTCGGCGCGCTCGGCGAGCAGGGTCGTGGTCAGCCCCTCGTACCCCACCTCGTCGACGAGTTCGGCGCAGGCGTCCAGCATCCGCTGGACCCGCGCGACACTTCGACCCTGCACCGGTACGCGGCGCAGCGGCCCGGCTGTGGCGGCTGGTGTGGACACTCGGCGCCACCCCCCTTCGACGGATGAACATATCTGCACGTCACGTCTTCGTGACTACCGGTACAACGAGCAAACCTCGATTGCGGTATTTACCTGCGACAACGTTCCTGATATGAAGACAGTTCACATTCACGTCGAGGAGTGCGCATGGTCGGCACCGCACCGCCCACCCCGGCAGCCTGGTCAAACTGGGCCGGCAACCAACGCGCCACCGCCAGCGCCATCCTGCGCCCCACCTCCCTCGCCGACGTCACCGAGGCCGTCCGCGCCGCCGCGGCGGCCGGCGACCGGATCCGGGCGGTGGGCAGCGGCCACTCCTTCACCGGGGTCGCCGTCACCGACGGACGGCGGATGGAACTGACCGCGCTGGACACCGGCGTACGCGTCGACGTCGATCGCCGACTGGTCACCGTACCGGCCGGCGTCACCCTGCGCGCGCTCAACGATCTGCTCGCCGCACACGGGCTGGCCCTGCCCAACCTGGGCGACATCGACGCGCAGACCATCGCCGGGGCGATCTCCACCGGCACCCACGGCACCGGCGCCGCGTACGGCTGCCTGTCGACGTTCGTCGAGGCGCTCACCCTCGTCACCGGCACCGGCGAGGTGCTGCGCTGCTCCGCCGACGAGCACCCCGACGTGTTCGCCGCCGCCCGGGTCTCGCTGGGCGCCCTCGGCGTGCTGGTCGAGGTGACCCTGCGCTGCGTGGACGCCTTCGTACTGCACGCCCACGAGCGGCCCGCGTCGCTGGACGACGTGCTGGCCGACCTGCCGGCGCTGGTCGAGGAGCACGATCACGCCGAGTTCTACTGGTTCCCCTACACCGACCGGGTGCAGGTCAAGACCAACGACCGGGTCCCCGCCGACGACCGGCCGCTGCCCCGCTGGCGCGGCTGGCTGGACGACGAGTTCCTGTCCAACACCGTCTTCGAGGGCGCCTGCCGGCTCGGCCGCGCCGTGCCGGCGCTCGCCCCGGGCATCAGCGCCATCTCCGCCCGGGCCCTCACCGAACGCCACTACACCGGCCGCTCGGACCGGGTGTTCTGCACCCCGCGCCGGGTCCGCTTCGTCGAGATGGAGTACGGGCTGCCGCGCGAGGCCCTCGGCGAGGCGCTCGGCGCGCTCCGGCGCATCGTCGACGGCCTGCCGTTCAAGGTGCTCTTCCCGGTGGAGGTGCGGTTCACCGCCGCCGACGACATCTGGCTCTCCCACGGCTACGGGCGCGAGTCGGCGTACGTCGCGATCCACCAGTACGTCGGCATGCCGTACGAGCCGTACCTGCGGGCCTTCGAGCAGGTCGCCGAGGGCCTCGGCGGGCGCCCGCACTGGGGCAAGCTGCACTGGCGCGACGCGGCGTCGCTCGCGACGGCCTACCCCCGCTGGGCGGACTTCCAGGCCGTCCGCGACCGCCTCGACCCCGACCGCCTCTTCACCAACCCCCACCTGACCCGAACCCTCGGCTGACCCACCCCGCCCCGACCGCCCCCGACCGTCGCGCCGGCCGTCGCGCCGGCCGTCGCGCCGGTCGAGGCAGATCTTGGTAGGAAACGGCCCCTCCAGGGGCTTTTTCGTACCAAGATCTGCTCGCCGTCCACAGGGGCGGACGCCGCGGCACCTGGGTGGGCAGAGTGCGGGTGTGGGGAGACATTCGAGGTCGCTGGCGGGGCTGCGGCGGGCGTTGCCGGGTGCCGACGCCGACGAGTTGACCTGGTTGCTGTTCCGTCAGGAAGACGTGATCAGCCTGGGCCAGGCCCGGCGTCACCTGACGCCGAGGGCGATCCGGCACCGGGTCGCCACCAACCGCTGGCGCCAGGTGCACCGCGCCGTCTTCGTCGCCCACAACGGTCCGGTCGGTCCCGCACAACACCGTTGGATCGCGGTGCTCGCCGCCGGGTCGGCCGCGATGCTCGGCGGGCTCACGGCGGCGCAGGCCTGGGGCCTACGCGGTCACGACAGCCGAGTCGTGGACGTGCTCCTACCGGCCGCACACCAGAGCCGCGCGCTGCCACCCGGCGTACGCCTGCACCGGACCGCCCTGCTCGGCGAGGAGGACGTGCTGCACGTCGGGCAGCCGCCCCGCACCATGCCGGCCCGGTCGCTGGTCGACGCGGCGCAGTGGGCGGCGACCGACCAGGAGGCACGATCGATCATCGCGGCCGGCTTTCAGCAGCGCCTCGTCGGCGGCGACGACCTGCACCGGGTCCTGGACCGGCTGCCCCGGGCCCGGCGTCGGGACCTGATCCGGCGCACCGCCACGGATGCCGCCGGTGGCGCGCACTCCCTGGCCGAACTCGATTTCCTCGGGCTGATCCGGCGCGCCGGGCTGCCCGAGCCGACCCGGCAGGCCGTACGCCACGACGCCGCCGGCCGACGTCGCTACCTCGACGTCTGGTTCGAACGGTGGCGGGTGCACGTGGAGATCGACGGCGGGCAGCACCTCGACCCCGCCACCGCCTGGGCGGACATGCGTCGGCAGAACGACCTGTGGATCGACGGCGACCGGGTGCTCCGCTTTCCCGCCTGGGCAGTACGCAACGACTCTCCGACGGTCCTCGCCCAGGTCCGAGCAGCCCTGCGAGCCGCCGGCTGGACGGGCTCGTCCTGACCCGAATCGCCGGCTGACGCCTCGCCGTCCAGTTCCACCGGATCTTGGTACGAACGCGCCCTCCGAGGGGCACGCCCGTACCAAGATCTCTTGCGGTGGCGGCGGCGGGCGGTCAGTCGGCGGTGGTGGTGGCCTTCCGGGGGGCCGCCTTCTTGGCCGGGGCCTTCTTCGCGGTGGTGGCCTTGGCCGTCGCGGTCTTCTTGGCCGCCGTCGACTTGGCCGCCGCGGCCGTCGCCTTCGTCGCCGTCGCCTTCTTGGCGGGCGCCTTCTTCGCGGCGGCCTTCTTCTTCGGCGCCGGCCCCTTCGCCCGCTTCTCGGCGAGCATCTCGGAGGCCTCCTCGATGCTCAGCGCCTCCGGGGTCTGTCCCCGGCGCAGCGAGGCGTTGGTCTCTCCATCGGTGACGTACGGGCCGAACCGGCCGTCCTTGATCACCAGCGGCTTCTCGGTCAGCGGGTCGACGCCCATCTCCCGCAGCGGCGGCGCGGCGGCCCGACGCTGGCGGGTCTTCGGGGCGGCCAGCAGGGCCAGCGCCTCGTCGAGCGTGACGGTGAACATCTTCTCTTCGGAGTCGAGCGAGCGGAACTCGTCGCCGCGCTTGACGTACGGGCCGTAGCGGCCGTTGTTCGCGAAGACCTCGACGCCGTCCGGGGCCACGCCGACCAGCCGGGGCAGGCTGAGCAGCTTCAGCGCCTCGTCGAAGGTGAGCGAGTCCGGCGACTGCGAGCGCAGCAGTGACGACTTCCGCTCGCCGCTGGCCACGTAGGGACCGAAGCGGCCCGACTTGAGCAGGATCGGCTCGCCGGTGGCGGGGTCGTCGCCGAGCTTGCGCTCACCGCCGCCGCCGAGGAACAGCTCGTGCACCTTCTCCGGGGTCAGCTCGTCCGGCGCCAGCCCCTCGGGGATCGGCGCCCGGTCACCCTGGCCGCCGCCCTCCTCGCCCTCCGCGGCGGGCGCCGGCTGCTCGCCCGGCACCGCCCGCTGCAGGTACGGGCCGTAGCGGCCCACCCGCACGACGACCTCGCGGCCCTCGTCGTCGGTGAACAGCGGGATGGAGTTGACGCTGCGCGCGTCGATGTCGCTGAGGTTCTCGGTGACCAGCTTCTTCAGCCCGCCCGAGCGGGCGATGTCCCGGTCGCCGGCGCCGTTGGCGCTGCCGAAGTAGAACGCGGTGAGGAAGTCGACCGCCGCGTGGTCGCCGCCGGCGATCTCGTCCAGCTCGTTCTCCATGCTGGCGGTGAAGTCGTAGTCGATCAGGCGCGGGTAGTGCCGCTCCATCAGCCCGATCACGGCGAACGCCAGGAACGTCGGGATCATCGCCTGGCCGCGCTTGTTCACGTAGCCGCGGTCCTGGATGGTCTGCATGATCGACGCGTACGTCGAGGGGCGGCCGATGCCCAGCTCCTCCAGGGCCTTCACCAGCGACGCCTCGGTGTAGCGCGACGGCGGCTGGGTGTGGTGGCCCTGCGCGGCCAGCTGGTCGGCGGTGAGCGGCTGGTCCTTGACCAGGGTGGGCAGCCGGCGCTCGGCGTCCTCGGCCTCGGCGTTCTCGTCGTCGCTGGACTCCACGTACGCCCGCAGGAAGCCAGGGTCGGTGATGGTCTTGCCGGTGGCGCCGAAGTCCGCCTCCTCCTGGGCGGCGGAGACGGCGCGGATGCGCACCGAGACGCTGGAGCCGACGGCGTCGGTCATCTGCGAGGCGATGGTGCGCCGCCAGATCAGCTCGTAGAGCTTGAACTCCTCGGCCGACAGCTCCTTGGCCACGTCGCCCGGGGTGCGGAAGTTGTCCCCCGCCGGGCGGATCGCCTCGTGCGCCTCCTGCGCGTTCTTCACCTTGCCGGTGTAGCGGCGCGGCTCCGGCGGCACGCTGCGCTCGCCGTACAGCTCGACGATCTGCCGGCGGGCCGCCGCGATGGCGGTCTCCGACAGGTTCACCGAGTCGGTACGCATGTAGGTGATGTAGCCGTTCTCGTAGAGGCGCTGCGCGGTGCGCATCGTCTGCTGCGACGAGAACCGCAGCTTGCGGGCCGCCTCCTGCTGGAGGGTGGAGGTGATGAACGGCGCGTACGGGCGGCGGCGGTAGGGCTTCTCCTCGACCCGGGTGACGGTGAACGGCCGCCCCTGAAGGCGGGCCGCGAGCCCGTGGGCGCCGGCGGAGTCGAGGTGGACCACGCCGGCGCCGGCCTTGACCCGGCCGGTGGTCGGCTCGAAGTCCTTGCCGGTGGCGATCCGGTCGCCGTTCAGCGCGACCAGGGTGGCGTTGAAGGTGCGCGGCCCCTCGCCGGCGTTCGCCACGGCCAGGGTGGCGAGGATGTCCCAGTATTCCGCCGTGCGGAACGCCATCCGCTGCCGCTCGCGCTCCACCACGATCCGGGTCGCCACGGACTGCACCCGGCCCGCCGAGAGCCTCGGCATGACCTTCTTCCACAGCACCGGGGAGACCTCGTAGCCGTAGAGGCGGTCGAGGATGCGCCGGGCCTCCTGGGCGTCGACCAGGTCGCGGTCGATCTCACGCGGGTTGGCCACGGCGGCCTGGATGGCCGGCTTGGTGATCTCGTGGAAGACCATCCGCTTGACCGGCACCTTGGGCTTGAGCGTCTCCACCAGGTGCCAGGCGATCGCCTCGCCCTCGCGGTCCTCGTCCGTCGCCAGGAGGATCTCGTCGACCTCCTTGGCCAGCTTCACCAGCTTGCTGATCTGCTGCCTGCGGTCGGCGGAGACCACGTAGAGCGCGTGGAAGCCGTTGTCGACGTCGACCCCGAGCCGGGCCCACGGCTCGCCCTTGTACTTCGCCGGCACGTCGGCGGCGTTGCGCGGCAGGTCCCGGACGTGGCCGAAGCTGGCCTCCACGACGTACCCCGGGCCGAGGTAGCCCGAGATCGTCTTGGCCTTCGCCGGTGACTCGACGATGACCAGACGGGTGGTTCCAGCGTTGCTCGGCACGTTTCTCCCCGACCTCACTCCTGCTCGTGGCCGCGATGCCCGGTTGGGGCCCGCTTTCGACCCGCCGGCCCCCGGCGGTCCGGATGTCCAACGTAACGCGCCGCCCACGTTTCGGGTTTCGCGGGCGGCAAACCGCCCTCGGCGGGGCGGCACCTGCTCTCCGGCGGCGCGTGGCGGTGCCGGACGGCGCCACCGTACACCGTGCGTGTGCCGTCAGGCGGAACACTGTGACGATGGCGGACCCTCGGTGGAGGCGCCACCCGGCCGTTTTCCTGCGCGTTTCCGCATCCGGCTGTCCCTGATCGGACACCCGCGCGCCCGGCCGCGCCCGGACCGCCCGACCCGGGCGGGCCGCATCCCGATCCGCCCGACCCGGCGGGGAGGCGTCCGCATCCGCCCCGGCACGGCGGGCCGCACCGGCGTGGTCAGGCGTGGCCGGGCCAGGCCGTCGCCGGGGCGGCGGGCGGCGGGTCGCCGACCAGCTCGGCCAGGCGGGCGAGCCGGCGGCGGCCGGTGATCCGGTACGCCGGGCCGCCGTCGCCCGGCCGCAGGAGCGCACCGGAGAGGCCGACAGCGGCCAGCGCGCCGCCGACCGGTTCCCAGCACTCCTCGTCGGCGGGTCCGAGCCGGAGCAGGAAGCCGGGCGGCTCGGCCATCCCCGCCGCCGCGAGCCAGAGCCGCAGCCGCCGGCCGTTGAGGTGGAACCCGGCGGGCGGGCGCTTGGCGGAGCCGCGCAGCCAGGCGACCGCGAGCGGCTTGAGCGTGCGGGCGTACGAGGTGCGCACCGCGTGCCGCCCGTCGGCGGTCGCCTCCCAGGTGGCCGCCACCCCGCGCGACGCCAGCTCGGCGACGAGCACGTGCACCCGCCAGGCGGCGTCCACCACCACCGAAAGGCGGGCCGTGCCGCCCATCCTGACCACCTCGCCGGGCCCGGCGAGCAGGCCGGCGAGGTCGGCGAGGGACGGGTCGGCCGCCTCGGCGGCGAAGAAGGGCAGTTGCCGGGCGGCGTCGTCGGGGTCGACCGGCGGGGGCGGGGCGGCACGGCGGGGTGCGGGCGCCACCCGGTCCGGCTCGGGGGCCGGGAAGAGCCCGGGGGCCGGGAAGAGCGCAGGCGGCGTCAGCCCGTCGGGCGGCTCACCGGTCCCGCTCAGCGACACTCCGGCACCTCGTCGAAGGCCCGTTTCAACTCCTCCGAGTTGAGTCGGCTGGTGTCGAGCGCGCTGGCGTCGTACTCCTTGTTGAGGGTCTCCACGGCGGCGCGGACGCCGTCGTAGAAGGCGGTGGGCTGGCCCGTGCTGAGCCCGTCGACGGTGTCCCGGGCCTTGCCGTACGCGTCGCGCATCTTGGCCAGGGACGCGCGGAAGCCCTCGGAGACCTCCGCGCCGTGCTCGGCCTCCGGGATGCCGGCCTGCTCGACCTTGCGCCGGGCGGTCTCGCTGGCCTGCTCCGCGCCGCCGAAGAGCCGCACCAGGTTCTCCTTCGCCTGCGCCGGGGTGGTCTGGGCGGTCATCTGCTGGTCTGTGCTGCTGGTCAGCTTGCTGATCTCGGCCCGCCAGGGGGTGAGCGCGGAGCAGACCGAGGCGGCCCACGCCTGTGGGCTGGGCCCGCCGCCGCAGCCGGCGGCCACGAGAACGAGCGTGGCCAGGACCACCGTCAGCTTTCCGGCGGCTGTCGCCCGGCACGTGCGCATGCGAAGCAGCGTACGGCCTCTGTCGAGCCCGGGCACCGGTCAGGTTTGCCGGGCGCACGGACGGTCCCCGGCCGGCCACGCGGGCCGACCGGGGACCGGACGCCGTACGGATCAGGCGTTGACCGTCTCCGGCCGCTGGTCCGGGCTGCCCGCGCCGGTGTCGGTGCCCGAGTCGGACATCGCCACGCCCTTGCGCTTGCTGAACACCACCGCCGCCACGATGATCAGCGTCGCCACCACGGCGATGCCGACCCGCAGGCCGGTGTTCCGGTCGTCGCCGACGCTCCAGGCCACCACGGCCGGCGCGATCAGCAGCGAGACCAGGTTCATCACCTTGATCAGCGGGTTGATGGCCGGGCCGGCGGTGTCCTTGAACGGGTCGCCGACGGTGTCGCCGATGACCGTCGCGGCGTGCGACTCGGAGCCCTTGCCGCCGTACGCGCCGTCCTCGACGAGCTTCTTGGCGTTGTCCCAGGCGCCGCCGGAGTTGGCGAGGAAGACCGCCATCAGCGTGCCGGCCCCGATCGCGCCGGCCAGGTACGCCGCCAGCGCGCCGGGCCCGAGGCCGAAGCCGACCGCGATCGGCGCGAGGATGGCGAGCAGGCCGGGGGTCATCAGCTCGCGCTGCGCGTCCCGGGTGCAGATGTCGACGACCTTGCCGTACTCGGGCCGCTGGGTGCGGTCCATGATCCCGGGCAGCTCGCGGAACTGCCGGCGGACCTCCATCACGACGGCGCCGGCCGAGCGGGAGACCGCGTTGACGGCCAGCCCGGAGAAGAGGAAGACCACCGCCGCGCCGATGATCAGGCCGACCAGGTTGCGCGGGTTCGCCACGTTCAGCGAGTTGAGGATCTCGGCGCCGACGTCGCCCACCCCCGCGTCGGAGTACGCGGTGCGCAGCGTGTCGGTGTACGAGCCGAAGAGTGCCGTGGCGGCGAGCACCGCCGTGGCGATCGCGATGCCCTTGGTGATGGCCTTGGTGGTGTTGCCGACCGCGTCCAGCTCGGTCAGCGTCCGGGCGCCGTGCTCGTCGATGTCGCCGGACATCTCCGCCACGCCCTGGGCGTTGTCGGAGATCGGGCCGAACGTGTCCATCGCGACGATCACGCCGACGGTGGTGAGCAGGCCGGTGCCGGCCAGCGCCACGGCGAACAGCGAGAGCGTGACGGAGCTGCCGCCGAGCAGGAACGCGCCGAACACGCCGGCCCCGATCAGCAGCGCCGAGTAGACCGCCGACTCCAGGCCGACGCTGATGCCGGCGAGGATGACGGTGGCGGCACCGGTCTGCGAGCTCTTGCCGATGTCCTGCACCGGGCGCCGGTTCGTCTCGGTGAAGTAGCCGGTCAGCGCCTGGATCGCGGCGGCCAGCACGATGCCGATGACGACCGCGCCGATCGCGACCACCCGCGGGTTCTCGTCGACGTCGGTGAGCCCGCCGTCCAGCCCGGCGAAGGTGGCCGGCAGGTACGCGTACGTGGCGATCGCGACCAGCACCGCCGAGAGCAGCGCCGAGATGTAGAAGGCCCGGTTGATGGCGGTCAGACCGTTGCGGTCGGAGGCGCGCAGCCGGGTGATGAAGACGCCGATGATCGCGACGAGCACGCCGATGGTGGAGATGATCAGCGGGAAGACCAGGCCCTGCTCGCCGAAGGCGGCGCGGCCGAGGATCAACGCGGCGACCAGGGTCACGGCGTACGACTCGAACAGGTCGGCGGCCATGCCGGCGCAGTCGCCGACGTTGTCGCCCACGTTGTCGGCGATGGTGGCGGCGTTGCGCGGGTCGTCCTCGGGGATGCCCTGCTCGACCTTGCCGACCAGGTCGGCGCCGACGTCGGCGGCCTTGGTGAAGATGCCGCCGCCGACCCGCATGAACATGGCGAGCAGCGCGGCGCCGAAGCCGAAGCCCTCCAGCACGGTCGGCGCGTCGGCCCGGAAGAACAGCACGACCAGCGCCGCGCCGAAGAGGCCGAGGCCGACGGTGAGGAAGCCGACCACGCCGCCGGTGCGGAAGGCGATCTTCATGGCGGCCTCGCGGCCCCCCTCGCGTTCCCGGGCGGCGGCGGCGACCCGCAGGTTGGCCCGGGTGGCCAGCCACATGCCCGCCCCGCCGATGAACGCGCTGAACAGCGCGCCGATGACGAAGAAGGCGGACCGGCCGATCTTCACCGCCGTCTCGCTGCCGTCGGTGTCGTGCACCGGCAGCAGGAAGAGCAGCACCACGGCGACGACGACGAAGATCGCCAGGGTACGGAACTGCCGGAGCAGGTAGGCCGAGGCGCCCTCCTGGACCGCGCCGGAGATCTCCTGCATGTTGGTGGTGCCCTTGCCGGCTGCCAGTACGGCCTTCGTCAGCGCGGCGGCGAAGGCGAGCGCCACCAGCGCGATCACCGCGGCGATGACGACGTACGTGACGTTGTTTCCGGTGAGGGAGATCCCGCCGCCCTCGGCGGCCAAGGTGTCGGACATCTGTGTCCTCCTGTACCGAACGCTCGCGCCGGCCGGTGGAGACGCACCGACCCGGCGCCTGGATGCGGATTCGCAAGCGCGCGCCAACCCACCCCGGCGGACCAGCGATGAACACCGTTCCCGCTGGCTGCGGGATGCGATCACTTGCTCACAACCCGCGTACTGTAGCCCTCCCCCGTGTCGGAGGTCACAACCAGGGGGCAGGGTGTCTCGATGATCTTCGTCGCTGTGTTATGAGGAAAAATCTGATATAGGGGCCTGTCCATGGCAAAGAGGCCGCGCCCCTGGCGGGACGCGGCCTGACGGCGCGTGACGCCCTCGTCGGAGGGCGGGTTGTTGTTCCCCTCGGCCGGAGGGGGCGGTGCGGCCCCGCTCGCGGGGCGGCGGCTCAGCGGCCCACGGGCCAGACCATCCGCACCTCGGTGCCGACGCCCTCGTCGACCGGGCGGACCTGGAGATCCTCGACGAAGCCGGCGAGCAGCGCGAAGCCGACGCCGGTGGTGAGGTCGTCCTCGTCGAGCGACTCGTTGGCGAGCTGGTCGGCGTCCAGCGCGGCGAGCCCGAGGCCGGCCTCGATCGGCGCGCGGTCGACGACCCGCACCGCGTACGCCGCGCCGTCGGACATCTCGACGAGCACCGGATCGGACACGCCGTACTGCCGGTGCAGGGCGACGGCGCGCGTGCACGCCTCGCCGATGGCCAGCCGCACCTCGTCGAGCAGGTCCTCGCGGACCCCCGCCCGCCGAGCGACCGCCACGCCGACCAGGCGCGCGGTGCGCACGTGCACCGGGGCCGGCGAGAACGAGAGCCGGACCGTGGCCATCACGCGCCAGCGCCGGCCGGGCCCGCCCCGATCGCCGCCTCGACCGTGGGGTGCAGCGGGAAGACCTGGTCGAGCGCGGTGATCCGGAAGATCTTGAGCAGCGGCTCCTTGTCGCAGACCAGCGCGAAGGAACCGCCGGCCGAGCGCAGCCGCTTGAGCGCGCCGACCAGCACGCCCAGCCCGGTGGAGTCGAGGAAGTCCACCCGGCCCAGGTCGACCACGACGTGACGGGCGCCACCGTCGATCAGTTCGAGGAGCCGTTCCCGCAGTCTCGGCGCGGTGTAGACGTCCACCTCACCGCCGACCTCGAGCACCGTGTGCTCGCCCACGGTGCGGGTCGCCAGCGACAGCTCCATCGGTCCTCCCTCGCAAGAGCCGTAAACTCTCCTGGGCATCTAACCATCCCCGCCGGAGACCGGCTCTGCTCACCGGCGGAGGCCTTCCCTTACCCCGGGCCCCGGCTTTCCATCTCCGAACACCAGTGCGAGAGTGCAGGACGTGACCTCCGACGATCCCGGCTCGGCGCACCCGACGCCGCGCCGCGACGCCGGGCCGTCGTCCGTTGCCACCGTATCCGCGGGCGCCGGCCTCCGGCGTTCCCCGGCCGACCTGCTCGGCCGGCTGCGTTCCCGGGGCGGCGCCGACCCGGTCACCCACGTCGAACGGGTGCCGGCCCGCGCCGGCGAGCCCGCGCCGTGGCCCGACTGGGCGCCGGCGGAGCTGCGCGCGGCGTTCGCCCGGCGCGGGGTCCTCGCGCCCTGGCGGCACCAGGCCGAGGCCGCCACGCTGGCGCACGACGGCCGGCACGTGGTGGTGGCGACCGGCACCGCGTCCGGCAAGTCCCTGGCCTACCAGCTCCCCGCGCTGGCCACCCTGCTCGCCGACCCCCGCGCCACCGTGCTCTACCTGGCCCCGACGAAGGCGCTCGCCGCCGACCAGCTGCGCGCCGTCGCCGCGCTGGAGCTGGAGGGGGTACGCCCCGCCTGCTACGACGGCGACACCCCGCGCGCCGAACGGGAGTGGATCCGGAAGCACTCCCGGTTCGTGCTGACGAACCCGGACATGCTGCACCACGGCATCCTGCCCGGGCACGCCCAGTGGTCCGGCTTCCTGCGCCGGCTCGCGTACGTGGTGATCGACGAGTGCCACACCTACCGCGGGGTCTTCGGCTCGCACGTCGCGCACGTGCTGCGCCGCCTGCGACGGCAGTGCGCCCGGTTCGGGCGTACCCCCGTCTTCGTGCTCGCCTCGGCGACCTCCGGCGACCCGGCGACGGCGGCCGGGCGGCTCACCGGGCTGCCCGTGGCCGCCGTCACGGAGGACACCTCGCCGCGCGGCGGGGTGACCTTCGCGCTCTGGGAGCCGCCGCTGCTGCCGCCGGACTCGGCCGCCGACCCGGCGGCCGACCTCACCCAGGTCCGCCGGTCGGCGCTGCGGGAGACCGCCGACCTGCTCGCCGACACGGTCGCCGAGGGGGTACGCACGCTGGCGTTCGTGCGGTCCCGGCGCGGCGCCGAGGTGGTCGCGGCCAACGCCCGCCGGTCCCTCGACGAGGCGGTGCCCGGGCTCGGCGACCGGGTGGCCGCCTACCGGGCCGGCTACCTGCGCGAGGAGCGACGCGAGCTGGAACGCGCCCTGCTGCACGGCGACCTGCTCGGGCTGGCCTCGACCAACGCGCTGGAGCTGGGCGTCGACCTGATCGGGCTCGACGCGGTG
This sequence comes from Micromonospora sp. NPDC004336, assembly GCF_053602615.1. Taxonomy (NCBI): domain Bacteria; kingdom Bacillati; phylum Actinomycetota; class Actinomycetes; order Micromonosporales; family Micromonosporaceae; genus Micromonospora; species Micromonospora sp. NPDC004336. The sequence goes on along the minus strand of NZ_JBSGDY010000042.1, from coordinate 3,371 downwards.
CTGATCTGCGGCTATCCCGGCACCCGGGCGTCGCTGTGGCAGCAGGCCGGGCGGGCCGGGCGCTCCGGTCAGGAGGCGCTCGCCGTGCTGGTCGCCCGCGACGACCCGCTCGACACCTACCTCGTGCACCATCCCGAGGCGCTGTTCGGGCGGCCGGTGGAGGCCACCGTGCTCGACCCGGCCAACCCGTACGTGCTGGCGCCGCAGCTCGCCTGCGCGGCGGTCGAGGCCCCACTGACCCCGGCCGACCTGGAACTCTTCGGCGACGGGGCCAAGGAGGCGATCGACCAGCTCGTGGCGGCGGGCGCGCTGCGGCAGCGGCCGACCGGCTGGTACTGGCGGCACCGGGAGCGGCCCGAGGTGGACCTGCGCGGCGAGGGCGGCGCGCCGGTCTGCGTGGTGGAGGCGGCGACCGGGCGGCTGCTCGGCACCGTCGACGGCGGCTCGTCGCACTTCCTGCTCCACCCCGGCGCGGTCTACCTGCACCAGGGCGTCTCGTACGTGGTCGACTCGCTCGACCTGGCCGACGGGTGCGCGCTGGTGCACCCCGAGGAGCCGGACTGGTCCACCCACGCGCGCGACGTGACCTCGCTGTCGGTGGTGTCGGTCCGCTCGTACGTGGACGCCGGGCCCGTCGGCCTCTTCCTCGGCGAGGTCGACGTGACCAGCCAGGTGGTGTCGTACCAGCGGCGGCGCATCGCCTCCGGCGAGGTCATCGACACGCGCCCACTGGACCTGCCGGCCCGCGAGCTGCGCACGGTGGCGGTCTGGTTCACCCTGTCACCGCAGTCCCTGACCGCCGCCGGCGTCGAGCCGGCCGACGTGCCGGGCGCGCTGCACGCCGCCGAGCACGCCGCCATCGGGCTGCTGCCGCTCACCGCCACCTGCGACCGCTGGGACATCGGCGGGCTCTCCACGGCGCTGCACCCGGACACCGAGGCACCGACCGTCTTCGTCTACGACGGGCACCCGGGCGGGGCGGGCTTCGCGGAGCGCGCGTACGGGACGGCTGCCGCCTGGCTGCGGGCCACCCGGGCCGCGATCGCCGAGTGCGGCTGCGAGGCGGGCTGCCCGTCCTGCGTGCAGTCGCCCAAGTGCGGCAACGGCAACAACCCGCTGTCGAAGCCGGACGCCGTGAAGGTGCTGGACGTGGTGCTGGCCAACCTGCCCGACGGCGTACCGGCGCCCCGCCGGGCCGACGACGCCCCCTCGGGCACGCCCGCCGCGGACGGCGCGCGCCTGCCGGGCTGACCTGCCGACCTCACCGCGCTGAGGTTTCCATCGCCTCGCTGGGTTTCCGTGCGACGCTGCGTCTCCTTGCGACGCTGCGTCTCCGTGCGGCGCGGTGTCCGTGCAGCGCGGTGTCCGTGCAGCGCGGTGTCCGTGCGGCGCGGTGTTCGTGCGGCGCTGGGTCTCCGTGCCGGGCGGGTGTCTCCGTGCGGGGCGGTGTCCCGCGCGGCGGGATGCAGGCATAGAACCTCCGTTCGCGGGGCAAGAGACGTCGTGGGAGCGCTTCCATCGGTGCTCGCGGATCCCTAGCCGTCCTTCCCGCCGAAGGAGGAGTCGTGGCCGACACCATCGCGGAGACCGTCGACCTGCTCTACACCATCGACCAGGAGAACCTCACACCCGACCAGTTGATCGCCCTCGGCTCGGCGCTCGCCTCGCTGGCGCAGGCGGAGCGGCTGGAGCAGATCAACGAACGGCTGCGCGGCATCCATCAGGTGCTGAACGCCTGGGCGTTGAAGGCAACCGTCGACGGCGGCCGATGAGGCGTCGGCCGGGCCCGCGTCGCTCGCGGGGCGGCGGCCGGGCCCGCGTCGCTCGTGGGGCGTCGGCCGGCGGCGCAGCGGTTCGGTGGGCAGGGGCGCCAGCGCCCTAGCCGGCTGCCGCCGGGCGGCGTGCCGGCGGCGGAGGGCACGGCCTGTCGGTGCCGGACCGCACGCGACCTGTGGGCGAGCGGATCGGTTGAGCCTGTGCGACACTCCGGCGCACCCCTCGAAGGAGATCTGATGCAGCCCGACAGCTTGCAGGCCCAGCAGCAGTTCCACATCCGGCAGCGGCTCCGGATGATGGTCAACCAGTACGAGGTCCACTCCGTCGCACCGGACGGCTCTGAAGGCGGGATGCTGGCGTTCGCCCAGCAGAAGCGGCTCGCCTTCAAGGAGCAGGTGACGATCTACACCGACGACTCGAAGCAGCAGCCGCTGCTCGGCTTCAAGGCCCGCCAGCGCCTCGACATCGGCGCCACCTACGACGTGACCGACCACGCCGGCAACCCGATCGGCCAGTTCCGCAAGGACTTCGCCCAGTCGCTGCTCCGGTCCACCTGGCACGTCGAGCAGGCCGGGTTGCCGCAGATCACCGGCCAGGAGCGCAGCATGCCGGTGGCGCTGCTGCGGCGGTTCGTCGACTCGCTGTCCTGGCTGCCCTACCACTTCGACTTCGTCGCCGAGGGTCAGCCCGTGTTCTCGGTGATCAAGCAGTGGGGCCTGCGGGACCGGTACGTCGTCCAGGTGCAACACCCGCAGGTCGACCGCCGGCTGGTGATCGCGATGGCCATCGCCCTCGACGCCCTCCAGGGACGCTGACCCGCCCGGCCCGGTCGGGAAGCTGTGCCGGCGCTGGTCAACCCCGGACGGAGCCGGCGCGGGCAGTCGCCGTCGCTGGTCAACCCCGGACCGGGCCGGCCTGGGCGGTCGCCGTCGCTGGTCAGCCCGGCCCGGGCCGGCCTGGGCGGTCGCCGTTGCTGGTCAACCCCGGACCGGGCCGGCGCGGGCGGTCGCCGTCGCCGCGCGGGCGAGGCCCGGCAGCGGCGTCACCGCCACCTCGGCGGTCACCAGGACGTCGAGGCCTTCGAGCCGGCAGGCGAGCAGCGACGCGCCGTTGACGGCCGCGATCTCGGCGGCCCGGCGGCAGGCCGTCGGCTCCCCCTGAAGGGCCTGACCGGCACCGGCGAGCGCGCCCAGGTCCGCCGCGACCCGGGCCCGCTGCCGGGCGGTCTGCGCGGCGCCGACGGCCGCCCCGAACAGGCCGACCAGGACGAACACCAGCCCGACGGCGAGGAGGCAGACCGTCGCCCCGCCGCGTTCCTTGGCGGTTGCGCCGTCGATGGCCGCCGGGCCGCGGAAACGGCCCGCCGACGCCGGGTCGGTCACGGTCCGGCCGCCGGGACGCCGGGCTCCACGGCGGCGACCGCAGTCGCCGCCACGGTGATCCGGGGCAGCCGCGTGCCGAGCGCGCGTACGGGCGCCTGCACGGTGGCCGTGACCCGCTGGCCGTCGACCGTGACGGTCACCTCGGCACCCGCCGGGGCCGCCCTGCCGGCGGCGGCCGCGCCGTCCTCGCCTCGGGAGGCGGCCAGCGCCGCC
>NZ_JBSGDY010000041.1:0-42541 GCF_053602615.1 Micromonospora sp. NPDC004336 | reverse complement strand
CCCGCTAGGGGGCGCGGCGGCCGCCACGACGCCCGCGTACACGTCGATCAACCGGCGGGTCACCACGTCCGGGTGGAAGGTGCGCTCGTAGCGGGCGCGCGCCGCCGGGGCCAGCCGCGCCGCGCCGGCCCGGGCGACCGGCAGGGCGGCGGCCATGGCGGCCGGCTCCGGGGGCACCGCCCAGCCCGCCTCGCCCGCCACCACGCCGGTGGGCAGCGCGACGTGGCCCTCCCCGGGCGCGGCCGTGGCGACGGCGGCCGGGCCGGTGCCGGCGGGCTCGCGGGGGGTGTCCGCGCCGAGCAGGTACGGGATGCCGCCGAGCGCGGTGCCGAGCACCGGCCGGCCGGCCGCCAGCGCCTCGATGATCACGGTGGGGAGCACGTCGTGCCAGGTCGAGGCGGCGATGATGACCGCGCTGGCCTCGATGGCGGCCCGTACGCCGGCGCGGTCCAGCGGCCCGAGGTAGGTCACGTCGGCGCGCTCGGCGGCGGCGGCCTCGGCCAGTGGGCGCAGCTCGCCGTCGCCGGCGATGCGCAGCGGGCCGAGCGCCCCGTCCGGGTGTCGCCGCCAGGCGTCCAGCAGCAGGCCCAGCCCCTTCTCCGGGGAGAGCCGGGCCATGTAGAGGAAGCCGTCGCCGAGCGGCGCGGGCGCCCCCGGGTCGGGAATGCCGTTGGGCTTGACCACGATCCGCTCGGCCGGGATGCCGTAGTCGCGCAGGTGGTCGGCGACCGCCGAGGTGAGCGCGACGAACCGGTCCACCGAGCGCCAGGTGCCCCGGTGCACGGCCAGCGTGGTCGCCATCAGGGCGCTCTGCGCCCGGGAGCCCCGGTAGCAGCGGTGCACGATCGCCGGCACGCCCAGGGCCCGGCCCCGGCAGTCCTGGCAGATGATCCCGTCCCGGAAGTAGAGCCCGGAGGAGCAGACCTGGCGGTAGTTGTGCACCGTCTGCACCACCGGCACGCCGTGCCGGTGCGCGGTCCGCACGATCCAGGGCGAGATCAACGGGTACGGGTTGTGCAGGTGCAGCACGTCCGGCCGGCGCTCGGTGATCAGCCGGCTCAGGTCCTCCTGCGCGCGGGGCGCCCAGATCGGGGAGATCGGCAGCAGCGCCTTGGCCGTCTTCGGCATCGTCGGGATCTCGTCCGAGCTGCGGATGAACGGCAGCACCTCGACGCCGGCGGCGGTGAGCTGGGCGATCTCCGCGTCGACGATCGTGTTCTCACCGGACGGCTGGGCCTCCCGGTACCGGTTGTGCGCCACCACGATTCTCACTGAGCTTGCCTTTCGTTCGCGATTGCGGGACTCGCAAGCTCATTCCTCACGCTCACGGGAAAGAAGGCTACCGTTGGCTGGTGCCCGAACTACCGGAGGTTGAGGCGCTCGCGGGCTACCTGCGCGAGCGCGCGGTGGGCCGGCGTGTCGACCGGCTGGAGGTCGCCGCGATCAGCGCCCTGAAGACGTACGACCCGGCGCCGACCGCCGCCGCCGGGCGGGCCGTGACGGACGCCCGCCGGCACGGCAAGTTCCTCGACGTGGTGCTCGACGGCGACCTGCACCTGGTGGTCCACCTGGCCCGGGCGGGCTGGCTGCACTACCGGGAGGCGTTTCCGTCCGCGGCCCCGCTGCGCCCCGGCAAGGGCCCGATCGCGCTGCGGGTACGCCTCGACGACGGCTCCGGCTTCGACCTGACCGAGGCCGGCACCCAGAAGAGCCTCGCCGTCTACCTGGTCACCGACCCGGCGGCGGTGCCCGGGGTGGCCCGGCTCGGCCCCGACGCCCTCGCCGCCGACGCGGCCACCTTCGCCGAGCGGATGCGCAGCCGCAAGGGGCAGGTCAAGGGGGTGCTCACCGACCAGACGGTGCTGGCCGGCGTCGGCAACGCGTACTCCGACGAGATCCTGCACGCGGCGCGGCTGTCGCCGTTCGCGCTGACCAACCGGCTGACCGACGAGCAGCTGGCGACCCTGCACGCGGCGACGCGGGAGGTGCTCGGCGACGCGGTGCGCCGCTCGCTCGGGCAGCGGGCGGCCGAGTTGAAGGGCGAGAAGCGCTCCGGCCTGCGGGTGCACGCCCGGACGGGGCAGCCCTGTCCGGTCTGCGGCGACCCGGTCCGGGAGGTCTCGTTCGCCGACTCCAGCCTCCAGTACTGCGCCACCTGCCAGACCGGCGGCAAGCCGCTCGCTGACCGACGGTTGTCCCGGCTCGTACGGTGAGTGACGACACTCGCCCACTACGGAGCGGAATCGACCATCAGGTGCCGAAGGTCTGAGTCGCAGCTCTACCGGGGCCGTCATCCATCGGTATAGTGGCTCGGTCCCCGGCTTCTGAAATGGCGCGGAGCCGGCCAGACGCCTCGCGGCAGCACACCCCGCGCAATGTCCTTCGGGTCCGCGTACGGGTCGACACCGCGTGGGAGACTGGGACGGTGGGCGACCCGGGCCCTCACGGCGAGTGAGCGGCCCGTGTCATGCGGGAGGACATGGGTGAGGTGACGACAAGCCTCCAGCGCCCGGTAACCAACACAGGCCGGAGCAAACTCGTGCGGCACGTCGACAGCTTCGAGATCCAGCCGCCGGCGTCGCCGTCCCACAACGGCGTGCCCCGGTCCGCGTGGGCCCGGGCCCGCCGCCGGGTGTCCCGCTGGCACCGCCCCTACATCACACTCCTGCTGCTGCTCGACTTCGCGGCCGCCGCGGCCGCCAGCCTGATCGCCATCGAGACGTTCGACCAGTCGCGGGCGGGCTTCTACAACGCCGAAGAGGACCCGACGTGGTTCCACACGGTGGCGTTCGTGCTGCTGCCGCTCGGCTGGCTGGTGATCCTCTGGGGCAACCGGGCCTACGACCGGCGCTACCTCGGCCTCGGGCCGGACGAGTACAAGCGGGTGATCCGGGGCGGCGTCGCCGTCGCCGCGACGGTCTCCTTCCTCGCCTTCGCCACAAAGACCGACCTGTCCCGTTACACGGTCGGCACCGCCCTGCTCGCGGCGCTGCTGCTGATCCTGCTGAACCGGATGCTCTCCCGCTTCGTGCTGCACGTGGTCCGGCGCAACATCGGCCAGGCCGGGCACCGGATGGTGCTGGTCGGCACCCTGCCGGAGTGCCTGGAGGTCTACACGGCGGTCACCCGCAACCCGGCCGCCGGGCTGATGCCCGTCGCCATCCACGTCACCGACGGCTACGCGGCCGCCAAGGGCATGGAGACCCCGGTCCCGGTGTACGCGGGCCGCGACGTCCTCGCCCTCGTCCGGGAGGTCGGCGGCGACACCATCGCCGTCTGCGGCTCGGCCAGCGCGGAGCCGGGCGAGCTGCGCCGGCTGGCCTGGCAGCTGGAGGGCTCCGGCGTCGACCTGGTCGTCGCCCCGCAGCTCACCGACATCGCCGGGCCCCGGGTGCACATCCGGCCGATCGAGGGCCTGCCGCTGCTGCACGTCGAGGAGCCGACCCTGTCCGGGCCGGCGCTGCTGGCCAAGAACCTGATGGACCGGGTGGCCGCCGGGCTCGGCCTGCTGCTGCTGGTCCCCGTCTTCCTGGTCATCGGCATCGCCATCCGCGTCTCCGACCCCGGCCCGGTCTTCTTCCGCCAGCCCCGGGTCGGCCACGAGGGCCGCACCTTCCGGGTGTGGAAGTTCCGCACCATGTACGTGGACGCGGAGGACCGGCTGGCCAGCCTGGTCGACCAGAACGAGACCGACGGCATGCTGTTCAAGATGAAGCAGGATCCCCGGGTCTTCCCGGTGGGCCGCTTCCTGCGGGCCTCGTCGCTGGACGAGCTGCCGCAGTTGATCAACGTGCTGAAGGGCGAGATGTCGCTGGTCGGGCCGCGCCCGCTGCCCGCCGACGACGGCGACTTCCTCGGCGACGTGCGCCGGCGGCTGCTGGTCCGCCCGGGCATGACCGGGCTGTGGCAGGTCTCCGGCCGCTCCGACCTGTCCTGGGACGAGGCGGTCCGGCTCGACCTCTACTACGTCGACAACTGGTCGCTCGCGTACGACCTGAGCATCCTGTGGCGCACGGTCGGGGTGGTGCTCGCCCGCAAGGGCGCGTACTGACCCCTTGGCGTGGCGGCCGGCAGGGGTCAGGATCGCTGCGTGGGTGGCAACCTGTCGGCCGTATTCGGCGTCGTCTCGCTGGTCACCGCGCTGGCCGCGGCCCTCTTCGCGGTGCTGCGGCTGCGCGGGCGACGGGGCATCGCCACGGCCACCCAGCGGGCCACCTACGAGGTGCTGCACACCGCCGGGCTGGCCGCCGAGCCGCTGCGCGCCGGCCTGGGCGCGGCCAACGCGGCGAAGGCCGTACGCCACCTGCGGGCCCTGGTGGGGGCGGCCGGGCTGGCGCTGACGGACCGGGACACGCTGCTCGCCCTCGACGGGCGGGGCGGGCACCACGACGCCCAGCTGGTCGCGGCGGCCCGGCGGGCCGTGGCGACGGGCCGCTCGACCGTCCTCGGCGACTCGGAGCTGCAGTGCGACCGGGTGGACTGCCCGGTGCGCGGCGCGGTCGTCGCCCCGCTGACCGGGCCCGACGGGCACACCGTGGGCGCGCTGGTCGCCGTGGCCGACGGCCAGCCGGCGCCGGGCCTGGTGCAGGCCACCCTGGAGACGGCGCACTGGGCCGGCAACCAGCTCGCCCTGGCCGAGCTGGACTCCTCCCGGGAGCGGCTGGCCCGCGCCGAGGTGCGCGCCCTGCGCGCCCAGATCAGCCCGCACTTCATCTACAACGCGCTGACCGCGATCGGCTCCTTCGTCCGCACCGACCCGGACCGGGCCCGGGAGCTGATCCTGGAGTTCGCCGAGTTCACCCGCTACTCGTTCCGAGCGCACGGCGAGTTCACCACGCTGGCCGAGGAGCTGCGCTCGATCGACCGCTACCTGACCATCGAGCGGGCCCGGTTCGGCGACCGGCTCCAGGTGCGCCTCCAGATCGCCCCGGAGGTGCTGCCCGTGACGCTGCCCTTCCTCTGCCTGCAACCGCTGGTCGAGAACGCCGTCCGGCACGGGTTGTCCCGCAAGCCGGGCACGGGCATGGTGAGCATCGAGGCCCGGGACGCGGGCACGGAGTGCCACATCACGGTGGAGGACGACGGAGTGGGGATGGATCCGACCGCGTTGACCGCCGGCATCGCCGAGCTGGCCGGCGCCACCGGGGACCCGGGCGACGCTGGGCGGGTCGGCGTCGGAGACGACTCGGGCCAGCACGTCGGCCTCTCCAACGTCGACGAGCGGCTGCGGTCGGTCTTCGGGGACGGCTTCGGCCTCGTCGTCGAGACGGGCCTCGGCTCCGGTACGAAGGTGAGCATGCGGGTGCCGAAGTTCCACCCCGGCGTACGGGCGGGCGCGTGATCGAGCGGGCCTCGGAGGTGAGCCCGTCCGGGTTCCTGCGGGTGCTGGCGGTCGACGACGAGCCGCCGGCGCTGGACGAGCTGGCGTACCACCTGCGGGCCGACCCCCGGGTGGCGCGGCTGCACACGGCGGGGGACGCCACCGAGGCGCTGCGGGTGCTCCGCGACGGCGACGTGGACGTGGTCTTCCTCGACATCCGGATGCCGGGGCTGGACGGCATGGAGCTGGCCCGGGTGCTGCGCCGGTTCGCCCGGCCGCCGGCGATCGTCTTCGTCACCGCGTACGACGACGGGGCGGTGGACGCGTTCGACCTGGGCGCCACCGACTACGTCCGCAAGCCCGTACGCGCGGAGCGGCTCGCCGAGTCGCTGCGCCGGGTGATCGGCTCCCGGGTGGTGCCGTCGCACCCGGCGGCGCTGGCCCGCGCGGAGGAGGACCCAACCATCCCGATCGAGCTGGCCGGCACCACCCGGATGCTGCCCCGCTCGGCGGTGCGCTGGGTGGAGGCGCAGGGCGACTACGCCCGGCTGCACACCGCCGACGGCTCGCACCTGGTCCGGGTGTCGCTGGCGACCCTCGCCGAGCGGTGGGCGGACGCCGGGTTCGTCCGGATCCACCGGTCCTACCTGGTGCAGCTCAAACTGATCGCCGAGCTGCGGCTGGTCAACTCCGGCTACGTCGTGGTGATCGACTCGGCGGAGCTGCCGGTGAGCCGCCGGCACACCCGGGAGCTGAAGGACAAGCTGGTGCGCGCGGCGAAGCAGGACTGGAACCGCTGACCCGGCGCCGGTCCCGCCCGCCGCGCGGCCGTCGGCCCGCTCCGGGCCGCCAGACCGCCCCGGGCCGTCAGGCAGCTCCCGGCCGGGGTCAGCCGGTGATCCTGCCGGAGACGTTGAGCGCCACCGCCCTGACCTCCTCCATCACCAGCGGGGCGTCGGGCTGGGCGGGCCGCACCGGGTCGGTCCCGGAGTCGTTCGAGACGTCGAGGCGGAGCCGGCCGACGTCGGGCAACTCGACGTCGACCCGGTGGCGGACGATCCCGCCGGGGTCGACGCTCGTCTGGAGCCTCGTGCGCACGCCGTCCGGCTCCCGCGACGCCTCGCACATCGCGCCCCGGCGCCGGTCCGCGTCCCGGCAGGTCCAGTCGAACGGGGCGGGCGTGCCGGCCGGGTCGAGGCTGATCGTCAGGCGGAGCACGCCGTCGCGCCCCTGGTGCACCAGCCGCGTACCGACCGTGGCGGAGGGCTGGCGGCCGTCCCGCCCCGCCCGGTGGGGGTGACCGGGGAGCCGACTGTCCCGTGGCCCGGTCCGGGTCGCGCCGGGGGCGCTCTCGGCCAACGCCTGGTCGACCGCCGCGACCAGCCGCTCCGCCGTGGCCTTCGCCGGCTCCGTCCGGATGCGGGCCGGTTCGACGCGGAGGTCGCCGGCGAGCGCCACGGCGGCCGGCCGGGTGCCGGTGGCCGGCGTGGACACGGCCATCGGGACGACGCGGTCGCCACGCTCTCCCCGGCCGGGCGCGGCGACCGCGCCGAGCCCGACGAGCCCCAGCAACACCAGCGCGACGGCGAACCGCCTGTCGACCCTCTCGATCCTCACGCCCCTCATGACGGAGGTTTCCGCGGAAAGGTTGCACGGCGCCGGGGCCGAGGACGGGTCGGGCTGACGGTCGGCGGTTTCCATGGCGGTCCTCGGTGGTCGGCGGATGTTCGCCACTGTCACGTCGGGCGGGCGCGGATCGCTGCATCCGATTTTTTGTTCGCCGGTCGCGGAGAAACGGGAATGGACCGCGCTTCCCGTACGCTGTACGGTACTCCGTACGAGAATGGAGGCCGCTCATGTTCGACGCCGCGACCGAATTCGACCGGCAGGTCGACCGCCTGGTGGAACTGGGCTACCCGGCGCTCGCCGGCCTGGCCGAGGACGACTTCCGGGGCCTCGTCGCGCCGCTGCGCGCGGCGGCCGTCACCGGCGCCGCGGGCCTGCCCGGGCCCACCGAGGGCCGGGTGCCGTTCCTGCTGGTGACCACCCGAGACCTCGTGCCGGTGGCGGAACGGGTGGCGCTGACCACCCTGGCCGGGAAGCGGAAGCCGGGCGTGATCGACCGGCACTACGCCGAGGACGACCTGCCGAAGTTCCATCCGATCAAGGAGCTGGAGGTGCCGGCCGGGCCGGCGTACCTGCTCTTCGACGTCGACCGGGGCGAGGAGACGCTGAACCAGCCCCCGGCCGCCGCGATGGAGGTGATCACCGGCCAGGGCCGGCTGCCGCTCACCATCGACGAGGGGATCGCCTTCGTCACCCTGCACCCGCAGGCCCTGGCCAAGAACAAGTGCTTCTCGCTGGTCGGCTCCCGCTGCGGCGACAAGCGGGTGCCGGCCATCTGGATCAGCCAGAACGCGCCGAAGCTCGGCTGGTGCTGGTGGGGCAACCCGCACACCTGGCTCGGCTCCGCCTCCGCCCGCCCGGAACGGATGGGGCTGGGCTGATCGTCGCGGGGTGGCCGTGACGCCCGTCGCGCCCACCCCACCCCTCGTCGGCCGGGAGGGCTCCGGGCCGGCTCCACCGGGTTATCCACAGGGGTGAGGCGTTTTCCACAGGTTGTGCACAACCCCGGTGTGGACCGCCCGCTGCCGGCCACGACACACCCCACCCGCCCGCCCGGCGGCGGCGCGACCCCGACCCGCGCCCCTTGACATTCCCACTGATCAGGCGAGACTTCCGGGGTGGCCGCCGCCGACGATCGCCCCCGGGCGGCCCGGACCGCGGACCGGCCCGGGCCGCCGGGACAGCCGCAGCCAGGGTCGCGCCCGGGGACGCCCGGTCAGCCCCGGCCGGGCGTACCGGGACCGGGACCCGCTCCACAGCCCCGGGCGCGGATCGTGCTGGCCGAGGTATCCCGCCGGGAGGACCGGGCGGAACGTACCCGCGCCGAGCTGGCCCAGCAGACCCGGGTCGGCGACGCGCTCGTCCGGGGCCTGGTCCGGGCGCAGCTCGCGCTGGCCCTGCGGCTGTCCCTGGTGGTGGCGATCGGGCTGGGCGGGCTGCCGTGGCTGTTCGCCATCGCGCCGGACGTCGGCCGGATCACCGTGCTCGGCGTCAACCTGCCCTGGCTGCTGCTCGGCGTGGTCTCCTTCCCGTTCCTGATCGCGGTCGGCTGGGCGTACGTGCGGCTCGCCGAGCGCAACGAGCAGGACTTCACCGACCTGGTCCAGCGGCCGGAGCGCTGAGGTGGGCAACGATCTCGTCGTCCCGGCGATCGTGGCGGTCACCCTGGTCACCGTCGGCATCGGTTTCTACGGGCTGCGGCTGGCGCGTACCACCTCCGACTTCCTGGTCGCCTCGCGGGCGATCAGCCCGACCTGGAACGCGGCGGCGATCGGCGGGGAGTACCTGTCGGCGGCGAGCTTCCTCGGCGTCGCCGGGCTGATCCTCAAGTACGGCGTCGACGTGCTCTGGTACCCGGTGGGTTTCGCCGCCGGCTACCTCGCGCTGCTGCTGTTCGTGGCCGCGCCGCTGCGCCGCTCCGGCGCGTTCACCCTGCCGGACTTCTGCGAGCTGCGGCTCGGCTCGCGCCGGCTGCGCACCCTCGCCACCGTCTTCGTGATCTTCATCGGGTGGCTCTACCTCGTGCCGCAGCTCCAGGGGGCGGGGCTGACGCTGGCCACGGTGACCGGCTCGCCGTACCCCCTGGGCGCCCTGCTGGTGGCCGTGGTGGTCACCGCGAACGTGGCCCTCGGCGGCATGCGCGCGATCACATTCGTGCAGGCCTTCCAGTACTGGCTGAAGCTGACCGCGCTCGCCGTACCGGCGATCTTCCTGGCGTTGCAGTGGCAGGCCGACGCCCGCCCGGCGGTGACCCCGCCCGACGGGCCGGCGTTCCGGACCGCGACCACCGTCGTGGTCGAGCACCGAGCGACCCTCACCCTCTCCGACGGCCGGATCGTCGAGGTACGCCCCGGCGACGAGCTCTCGTTCGCCGCCGGCGAACCGGTGCCGGAGGTCTCCGGGGCGGCCACGGACGCGGCCGACTGGCTCCTGCCCAGCACCGCCGGGGACGACGACCGGGGCCTGTTCGCCACGTACTCGCTGATCCTGGCCACCTTCCTCGGCACCATGGGGCTGCCGCACGTGCTGGTGCGCTTCTACACCAACCCCGACGGCGCGGCCGCCCGGCGCACCACGCTCGTGGTGCTCGCCCTGGTCGGCGCCTTCTACCTGCTGCCCACCATCTACGGCGTGCTCGGCCGGATCTACACCCCGCAACTGCTGGTCACCGGGCAGACCGACGCCGTGGTGGTGCTGCTGCCCGGCGCAGCGCTCGGCGACGGCGCCACCGGCCGGCTGCTCGCCGCGCTGGTCGCCGCCGGCGCGTTCGCGGCCTTCCTCTCCACCTCGTCGGGGCTGCTCACCAGCGTCGCCGGGGTGATCTCGACGGACGTGCTGGGGCGCGGCTCCGTACGTGGCTTCCGGCTCGCCACGGTGATCGCCGGCGGCGTCCCGGCGGTGCTCGCGCTCAACCTCGCCGGGCTGGACGTGTCGCAGGTCGTGGGGCTGGCCTTCGCGGTGGCCGCGTCCAGCTTCTGCCCGCTGCTGGTGCTCGGCATCTGGTGGCGGGGCCTGACCGACCTCGGCGCCGCCGCCGGGATCCTGGTCGGCGGCGGCGCGGCGGTCGGCGCGGTGCTGGTCACGGTGCTCGGCCCGCAGCTGTCCGGCTGGCCGGCCACGCTCACCGCGCAGCCGGCCGCCTGGACGGTGCCGCTGGCCTTCACCGTGATGGTGGCGGTCTCGGTGGCGACCCGCCGCCGGGCGCCGGCCGACATCGGGGCCACCATGCTGCGCCTGCACGCCCCGGAGGCCCTGCGGCTGTAGCCCCCACGATGTCCACCTGCGGGATGACCGGGGATCATCCTGCGGCCGGACCGGCGGCCGGCCCGTCCCGGATACGGTCGGACGCATGACTGCCGAGCACCCCGCGCTCTCCCTTCGTGGCCTGGCCAAACAGTTCGACGGCAAGGTCGCGGTGGCCGGTGTCGACCTCGACGTCCCGGCCGGCTCGTTCTACGGCCTGCTCGGCCCGAACGGGGCGGGGAAGACGACCACCCTGTCGATGGCGGTGGGGCTGCTCCGGCCCGACGCCGGCGGGGCGTGGGTGCTCGGGCACGACGTCTGGGCCGACCCGGTGCGGGCGAAGCAGCTGCTCGGCGTGATGCCGGACGGCGTACGGCTCTTCGACCGGCTCAGCGGCGCGGAACTGCTCGCGTACCACGGTCTGCTGCGGGGGATGGACCCGGCGGTGGTCGACCAGCGGGCGGCGGAGCTGCTGGACGTGCTCGCGCTCGGCGACGCCGGCCGGACGCTCGTGGTCGACTACTCGGCGGGCATGAAGAAGAAGATCGGCCTGGCCTGCGCGCTGCTGCACGGGCCCCGGCTGCTGGTGCTGGACGAGCCCTTCGAGGCGGTCGACCCGGTCTCGGCCGCGCTGATCCGGGACATCCTGCACCGGTACGTCACCGGCGGCGGCACCGTCGTCTTCTCCAGTCACGTGATGGAGGTCGTCGAGCGGCTCTGCTCGCACGTGGCGATCCTGGCGGCGGGCACGATCAAGCGCGTCGGCCCCATCGAGGAGGTACGCGGCGGCCGCTCGCTGGAGCAGGTCTTCGTCGAGGTGGTCGGCGGCCGTACGGCGACGGGCGAGGAGCTGGCGTGGCTGTAGCGGTGAGCGACCCGGCCGGCGCCGTCCGGCGGGTCACCCCCTGGCACTTCGTCCGCCTCAAGCTGCGGGTGATGGGCAACAACTTCCGGGGCCAGGGCTGGCGGGTCGCCCTCTTCGTGGCCGGCGTGGTGGGCGGGCTCTGGTTCGCCGGCACCGGCTTCTTCCTCTTCGCCGCGCCGGGCCTGGCCGACGGGGGCCGCTACGCGCTGATGGTCGCCGCGTTCGGCGGGGGCCTGACGGTGCTCGGCTGGCTGCTGCTGCCGCTGGTCTTCTTCGGGGTGGACGAGACGCTGGACCCGGCCCGGTTCGCGCTGCTGCCGCTGCCCCGCCGCACGCTCGTCACCGGGCTCTTCGCCGCGGCCTTCGTCAGCGTCCCCACGATCTCGGTGCTGCTGGCCCTGTGCGGTCTGGTGGTCACCGCCGGGGCGCTGGGCGGCTGGGCCGCCGCCACGGTCGCCGCGCTCGGCGTGGCCGCCGGGCTGCTGCTCTGCGTCGCCGCGGCCCGGGCGGTCACCAGCGCCTTCGCCACCGCGCTGCGGTCGCGCCGGGTCCGCGATCTCGCCGCCGTGCTGCTCGCCGTGCTCGCCGCCCTGATCGGGCCGCTGCAACTGCTGGGCGTCGCCGCCCTCTCCGACACCGACTGGGACCGGCTCGACGGCGTGGCCGAGGTGGTCGGCTGGACCCCGTTCGGGGCGCCCTGGACCGCCGGCATCGACGTGGCCGAGGGCCGCCCCTGGGCGGCGCCGGTCAAGCTGTTGATCACGGTGGCGGCGATCGTCGCGTTGCTGGCCTGGTGGTCCCGCTCGCTGGAGTCGGCGATGGTGGGCGCGGCCAGCTCCGGGCCGGCCCGCGCCCAGCGCGCCGCGACCGGCGGGGCGGTCGCCCAGCTCTTCCCGAGGGCGGTCGGCTGGGCCCCGCGCACCCGGTTCGGCGCCCTCGTCGCCAGGGAGGCCCGCTACTGGTGGCGGGACGCCCGCCGCCGGGCCAACCTGATCACCGTCGCGGTCGTCGGTCTCTTCGTGCCGGTCATGGTCAACCTGGGCGGCTCGGGCTTCACCGTCGACAGCGCCGAGGGGTTCACGGTCAGCCCCGACTCGTCGCCGCTGCTGTCCAGCGTGTCGATGCTCTTCGTCGGGCTGCTCGCCGCCGTCACCCTCGCCAACCAGTTCGGCTTCGACGGCAGCGCGTACGCGGCGAACGTGGTGGCGGGCGTCCCCGGCCAGCAGGAGCTGCGCGCCCGGATGGCCGCGTTCTCCATCTACGTACTGCCGATGCTGGCGGTGATCTCCGTGGTCGTCGCGGTGGTCATCGGCGAGCCCGGCTGGATCGGGCTGATGGCGGGCACGCTGTTCGCCACCTAC
Organism: Micromonospora sp. NPDC004336; assembly: GCF_053602615.1. Classification (NCBI taxonomy): domain Bacteria; kingdom Bacillati; phylum Actinomycetota; class Actinomycetes; order Micromonosporales; family Micromonosporaceae; genus Micromonospora; species Micromonospora sp. NPDC004336. The sequence goes on along the minus strand of NZ_JBSGDY010000041.1, from coordinate 30,126 downwards.
GGCGCGGGGCTGGCGGTGAACTGCTTCGTCTCGGTGCTCGGGGCGTACTCACTGCCGGAGACCAGCAACCCGTTCGCCCTGAACAGCGGCGCCGGGATCGCGAAGAGCTTCCTCACCCTGCTGGCGATGCTCGCCACGGCGGTGGCGGCGGTGCCGATGGTGGTGGCCGCCGCGCTGCTCGACGACGCCTGGCTGTGGCTGGCCCTGCCGCTCGGCGCGGCGTACGGGCTGGGCGCGGCGCTGCTCGGCGCGTACCTGGCCGGCGACGTGCTGGACCGCCGCATGCCGGAGCTGCTCGCCACGGTGACCCCGCGCCGCTGATACCCGACTCCGCCGGGCCGCAACCCCCGGCGCCCCCACGGGGTGTGCTGGTCAGACACCGCGCCGTCCGGCACGGTGGACCAGCAGGGGAGGCGCCATCGTGATGGTGCGACAGCACGACCCCGGCGACATCCGGGAAGGGCTGTCTCCCACGGCCACGGGGGCCGTGGGAGACAGCTTCGAGGAGTTCTACGCCGCCAACTTCCAGGCGCTGACGCTCCAGTTGTACGCGTACACGGCCGACGTGGGCCAGGCGCAGGACGCGGTGCAGGAGGCGTTCAGCCGCGCCTGGGCCCGCTGGGACCGGCTGGTCCGTTACGAGCGGCCGGCGGCGTGGGTGCGCACCGTCGCCATGAACGTCGTTCGCAACCGCTGGCGCCGGCTCCGGGCCGCCCGCGCCCATGCGCGCTACCACCAGGACCAGACCGTCGAGGGGCCCGGGCCGGACCGCGTCGCGCTGGCCCGCGCCCTGGCCGGCCTGCCCGAGACCCAGCGCCGCGCGGTCGTGCTGTTCCACGTGGCGGACCTCAGCATCGCCGACATCGCCGAACAGGAGGGCGTCGCCCCGGGGACCGTGAAGTCCTGGCTGCACCGGGGCCGGACCGCGCTCGCCGCCGAACTCTCCGAGCCGAGGACGGAGGATCCCCATGTCTGACCACGAGAACACGCCCGAGCTGGACGACGTCTTCACCACCTTCCGGGCCGGCGGGCCGCTGGTGGTGCCGCCCGGCGCCGGAGCCGCCCGCGCGGTCGCCCGGCGCCGCCGTACGAACCGGGTGGTGGCGACCGGCGTGGTCGCCGCCGTGTTGGCCGCCACGCCGGTGCTGGCCAACGCGTGGGCCGACCCGGACGCGCCGGCGCCGCCGGCGCAGACCGGCTCCCCGACGCCCACCCCACCCCCGACGACCAGTCCCTCCCCGCCGGCGCCGTCGACGGCGGCGACCTCCGCCGCGCCGCCGGACGGCCGGATCGGAGCGAAGGAACTCGGGAACGCCACCCTCGACCTGCCGGCCTGGCCCGCGGATGTGGCGGACAAGTGCCCGTCCGGTCGCGTCAGGTTCACCGACGGCCGCGCGCGGCGGTCGGCTGACGCCGCACTCGACGTCCGCATCCTCCAGGTCGTCCACGCCGACCTCGACCGCGACGGCGCGCGGGAGACGGCGGCGCTGCTCAACTGCAGCGGCCAGGAGATGAGTGAGTCCCGGGTGCTGGCCTTCGACCGGGACAGGTCGGGGGTGATCGAGACGATGGGCCTGGTGGTCGCGCAGACCGGCGACCCCTGGCCGCCGGCGCCGGACACCATCGCCGGCATCCGCCGGATCCGCGCGGCCGGCTCGGCGATCGAGGCGGAGGTGGCCGACCTCGGGCAGAACGGCGTCCCCACGAGCCTCGCCCAGCACCAGTGGCGGGCGTACTCCTGGTCGGGCCGCGGCTTCGCCCAGTCGGGAGGGCCCACCGCCTTTCCCGCCAACCCCCGGATCACCGACCTGTCGGTCAGCGGGGGCGACCTGCGACTCACGCCGGTGGACGCCGACCGGGCGACGGGCACCCTGCGCCTGACGGTCGGCAACCGGGGACCGCAGCGGGCGACCGATCCGCAGGTCAGGGTGGTCCTCCCCGCAGGGTTCACCGTCACCTCGCCGCCCTCGGGATGCACCAGCTCGGGCACCAGCCACACCTGCGAGCTGAAGGCACTGGCGGTGGACGGCACCGTGGTCGTCGAGCTGTCCGTCTCGGTCCGACGGTCCGCGGTGGGCGTTGGCAGGGTCGGCGAATACTCGGCGACGGTGGCCTGGACCGACAGCGACGGGGTGGCCTATCCGGAGCCGCCGGGCGGGCACAAGAACAGCTCGATCAGGCACGGGGTGGTGGTGAGCGAGTAGCCCCGCCACGACCGACCGCCCGGCGACCCGTGCCGTACGGGTTGCCGGGCGGCGGCACAATGGCGTGATGCCCGTCGTCGAGGCGGTGGCGACCGTCCCCGTGCCACCCGAGCTGGCCTTCGCGGTCTCCCAGACCACCGCGCCGGTGCGCTACCGCTGGGATCCCTTCGTCCGGGAGCAGCACTTCGCCGACGGGGCGACCCGGCCCGGCAAGGGGGTGCGCACCTTCACCCGGTCGCGGCACGGGCTGGTCATGGTCAGCGAATACGTGTCGTGGTCGCCGCCGAGCCACGTCGGCATGAAGATGGTGCGCGGGCCGTGGTTCTTCGAGATGTTCGCGGGCGGCTGGCGGTTCGCGCCCGCCCCGGAGCCCGGCTCCACCGTCGCCACCTGGCGATACAGCTTCCGCTGCCGGCCGGCGGTCCTCCGCCCGGTGGCGGAGCGGATCGGGGTCTGGCTGCTCCGCCGCGACATCCGCCGCCGCATCGCCGGCTACGCCGCCGGCTGCGCCGACCCGGAGGTGCTGGCCGCCGCCCGCCGGTCACTGACCGCCGACGACGACTGAGCGCGGAGGGTACGCCCGCAGGTGGTGTCGCGACACGTGGCGGACCGGAAGCGGGCGGGGACCCGTCGCCGGTGCGGACGGCGGTGATCACCCTCGGGGCGCTCAACCGGTGCGGGCGGCCTGTGATCGCCCCCGGGCGCTCAACCGGCGCCGGTGGCTTGCGGATCGCCCTCGGGGGCGCTCAACCGGCGCGGGGCCTGTGATCGCCCCTCGGGGCGCTCAGCCGGCCCGGGTCGACCGGAGCGCCCCGACGAACGACCGCCAGGCGTCGGGGCGGAAGGCGAGGGTCGGGCCGGAGCGGTCCTTGCTGTCGCGCACAAGCACGGCACCGGGCAGGTTGTCGGCCACCTCCACGCAGTTGCCGCCGGAGTCGGTCGAGCGGGTCGACGTGCGCCAGTGGGGCTCGGCAGCGGTCATGGCGTCACCTTCAGCTTTCGGATCAGATCCAGCGAGGCGGTCGTGGACAGCGCCTCCCCGAGGAGGCTATCCCACTTCCGGTCGATGAGGCCGACCGTCTCGGGGTCGTTCACGACGTGTCCCCGGGCGGCGTTCTCCAGGTAGACGGCCCGCTCGCCGTCCGCCAACTCGGCCAGCACGAAGCCGCCGCCGAGGCCGACGTGCTGGCCGACGCCGAGCGGCACGACGTGCAGCCGTACGTGCGGCAGCTCGGCGGCCTCCAGGAGCCGCCCGAGCTGCGCGTCGAGCACGGCCGGCCCGCCGACCGGGCGGCGCACCGCCGGCTCGTCCAGCAGGAAGACGGTCTGCGGTGGAGTCGCCTGGCGCAGCAGATCCTGGCGTTCCAGTCGGATCGCGACCAGCTCGTCCACGGTCGCGGGCGGGTGCAGGCCACCGGCCGAGATGACCGCCCGCGCGTACTCCTCGGTCTGGAGCAGCCCCGGCACCAGGCAGGGCTCGAAGGCCCGTAGCCGGGTCGCCTCCTGCTCGTAGCCCCGCCAGGGCGCGAACCAGGAGGGGCCGCGCTCGCGGTCGGCCTCCTTGAGCAGCTCGGCGAGGAGACCCCCGGTGTTGAGCGCCTCGTCGGCGGCGACGGCGAACTCCATCGTGGGCCGGCGGCGGCCGGTCTCGATGGCGGCGATCAGCGACGGGCTCCACTTGACCAGCGCCGCCAGGCCCTCCTGGGAGACGTCGGCACCGGCGCGGGCCGCCTTGAGCGCCTTGATCCACATGTCGAAGTTCATCGCCCACCCACTCGGTAAGTATGCGAACGCGGTCCGTAGTAACCGCTGGCATCCTCCCGTCTTCGGGCCGGCGAGTCCAGGGTGGAGGACACGCGGCCCGGCTGGTGGAGGCACGACCCGGCGGCCGGTCCTGCGTCGGGCCGCCCCGGTCAATCCCCCTGGCCGGGGCGGCCCCCTGACGTGGAGGAGGCGGTCGTGTCCAATCCGTTCCGAAGGCGGACAGCAGGCGCAGGCATGGTGGGCGAACGGCGGTCGCTGGCGACCGGAGTTCCCACTTTGACCCCTGCCCCCGCCCTTACCCCCGTTTCCGCCGCCGCCCTCGTGTCCGCCGGCACCCTCGCCTCCGTTTCCGCCGCCTCCGCCCCCGTTTCCGTCGCCGCCTCCGTCACCGTTCGAGATCTTGGTAGGGAAGGGCCCCCAGGGGGGCCGGAAACAGCCAAGATCTCAAGCGGCGGTCCCGTCCGGTGCGGGGAGAGGCGCCGGTGAGCCGGTTCGTTCCGCACGTGCCCATGCGACCGCTCTGGCGGTGCCGAGCGTGTGGCGCGCTCTGGCCGTGCCAGCCGGCCCGGCTCGCGCTACTCGCGCAGTACAGGTCGGACCGCCCGGCGCTGATGATCTACCTCGGCACGTTGCTGACCGAGGCGGCGGGGCAGCTCGCCCAGCTCAACGGGCACGCCCCGCCGGCCGACCTGCACCACCGCTTCCTCGGCTGGGCGCGCGCCCAGGTGCCCAGGCACGGGCAGACCGGAGACGGGCAGACCGGAGACGGGCAGACCGGAGACGGGCGGACCGGGGACGGGCGGACCGGGGACGGGCGGACCGGAGACGGGCGAACCGGGGACAGGCAGACCGGGGAAAGGCAGACCGGGGACGGGCAGACCGGGGAAAGGCAGAGCGGGGACAGGCGGACCGGGGACGGGCGGACCGGAGACGGGCAGGCCGGAAAGGAGACCCGCCGGGCTGCGGTCCAGGCCCGCCGGGATGGGCCGGGCGGCACAATGTTTCACGTGAATCATGAGCCGGGCGCCGAGATCCACCACACCGATCCGTTCGCCGTGCCCGCCGGGCAGCGCTCCCCCGTACGCCGGCTGCGGGGTCGGCTGGCGTCGCCGGTGACGCTCTGGACGGCGCCCGGGCCGGCGGGCCTGACCGTGTCGTCGACGCTGGTCGCGGAGGGCGAGCCGGACCGGCTGCTCGGCCTGGTCGACCCGGAGTCGGACCTGTGGGCGGCGGTGGAGTCGGCCGGCCGCTTCGCGGTGACCCCGCTGAACCCGTCGCACCGGCAGCTCGCGGACCGGTTCGCCGGCCTCTTCCCGTCGCCCGGCGGCCTCTTCGCCACCGGCGCGTGGACCGACACGCCCTACGGCCCGGTGCCGGCCGACGCGGGCGGCTGGGCGGGGTGCCGGCTCGACGCGGCCCGCGAGTACGGCTGGGGCCTGCTGGTGGAGGCCACCATCGAGGCCGTCGAGCTGGCGGAGGAGACGGACCCGCTGCTGCACTACCGGGGCCGCTACCGCGAGTTGACCTGACGACCGGCGACCGCTCGACCGGCCCACCCGCCCGCTCGACCGGCCGTCGTGCCCGGTCGACAGGCCCTCGCGCCCGCCCCGGCCGGCCCTCGTGCCGGGCCGGCCGGCCGCACGTCGCGGCCGGTGGACCGTTAAACGGAGTGAGCTGCGTCACTCGGCGCAGCCACCGTGCCGTTCGGCGCAGCCGCCGACCGGCGTCGATCTCGCCCTTCCGTGGCGGGGAGCGCGCTTTCTACCGTGCGCGAAACTCCCCACGCCTGTGAAGGTGGTGATCCACAAATGTCCACGGACACACCCGCGTCCACGCCCTCCGCCTCGGCGGCGGACCGGTACCTCGCCGTACAACGGTCGGACGAGTTCGCCGGGTTGCGTCGCGCGCTGCGCGGCTTCGTCTTCCCGATGACCGTCGCGTTCTTCCTGTGGTACGCGCTCTACGTGATCCTGTCCGCGTACGCGCGGGACTTCATGGGCACGAAGCTCTTCGGCAGCAACGTCAACGTCGCCCTCGTCTTCGGCCTGCTCCAGTTCGTCTCCACCTTCGTCATCGCCTGGCTCTACGCCCGGTACGCCGACCGGAAGATCGACCCGGTCGCCGACCGGATCCGCGCCGAGATCGGGGAGGTGAACCATGAGCATGGTCCTCGCGGCTGAGGCGGGCGACACCACCGCGCGCAACCTCACCATCACGCTGTTCCTGGTCTTCGTGGCGGTGACCCTGGCCATCACCATCTGGGCCAGCCGGCAGACCAAGACCGCCACCGACTTCTACGCCGGCGGCCGGTCCTTCTCCGGCTTCCAGAACGGCATGGCGATCGGCGGCGACTACATGTCGGCCGCCTCGTTCCTCGGCATCGCCGGCATCATCGCCCTCTACGGCTACGACGGCTTCCTCTACTCCATCGGCTTCCTGGTCGCCTGGCTGGTGGCCCTGCTGCTGGTCGCGGAGCTGCTGCGGAACTCGGGCCGCTACACGATGGCCGACGTGCTGGCCTTCCGGATGCGCCAGCGCCCGGTCCGGACCGCCGCGGCGGTCTCCACCATCACCGTGTCGGTGTTCTACCTGCTGGCCCAGATGGTGGGTGCCGGCGCGCTGGTGGCGCTGCTGCTCGGCATCAAGCCGGGCACCACCTTCCTCGGCATGGACGCGGACACCGCCAAGGTCGCCACCATCATCATGGTCGGCGCCCTGATGATCATCTACGTCACGGTGGGCGGCATGAAGGGCACCACCTACGTGCAGATCGTCAAGGCGTTCCTGCTGATGGGCGGCGCGCTGGTGATGACCCTGCTGGTGCTGGCGAAGTACAAGTTCAACCTGTCGTCGCTGCTCGGCGACGCCGCCTCGGCCTCCGGCAAGGGCAGCGCGTTCCTGGAACCCGGGTTGCGCTACGGCGTCGAGGTCGCGGGCAACCCGACGCAGACGTTCTACAACAAGATGGACCTGCTCTCGCTCGGCATCGCGCTGGTGCTCGGCACGGCCGGCCTGCCGCACATCCTGATCCGCTTCTACACCGTCCCGACGGCCAAGGCGGCCCGCAAGAGCGTGCTCTGGGCGATCGGCATCATCGGCACCTTCTACCTGCTGACCCTGGCCCTCGGCTTCGGCGCGGCGGCGCTGGTGGGCGGCGAGGCGATCACCGCCCAGGACAAGGCGGGCAACACGGCGGCCCCGCAGCTCGCCGAGGCGCTGGGCGTCGACTTCCTCGGCGGCGACCTGGGCGGGGCGACCCTCCTGGCGATCATCGCGGCGGTCGCGTTCGCCACGATCCTGGCGGTGGTGGCCGGCCTGACGCTGGCGTCGTCGTCCAGCCTGGCGCACGACTTCTATGCCAACGTCGTCAAGAACGGGCAGGCGTCCGAGCGGCAGGAGGTGCGGGTCGCCCGGGTCTCCGCCCTGGTGATCGGCGCGATCTCGATCGTACTGTCGATCTTCGCGCAGAACCTGAACGTGGCCTTCCTGGTGGCGCTCGCCTTCGCGGTGGCCGCCTCGGGCAACCTGCCGGCGATCCTCTACAGCCTGTTCTGGAAGCGGTTCAACACCTCGGGCGCGGTCTGGGCCATCTACGGCGGCCTGCTCTCCGCCGTACTGCTGGTGTTCTTCTCGCCGGTGGTCTCCGGGGCCGCGACGTCGATGTTCCCCGACCACGACTGGCAGTGGTTCCCGCTGTCCAACCCGGGCATCCTCTCCATCCCGTTCGGCTTCCTCTGCGGCTGGCTCGGGACCGTCCTGTCGAAGGAGCGGGACGAGGAGAAGTACGCCGAGCTGGAGGTGCGCGCGCTCACCGGCGCCGGCGCCCACTGACCCCGTCCGGCGGAGGGGCTCCCGACACCCCGGGGGCCCCTCCCGCCACGCCCGGTGCGGGGCCGGGGCGATGGGTAGGCTGACCGGCATGAACGTTGCTGCGCGCTTCGGCCCCGGTCACCGCATCCTCGTCACCGGCGGCGCCGGTTTCGTACCGTCACACCTGGTGGACGCGCTGATCGCCCGCGGCTGCACGGTGGTCGCGCTGGACAACTTCGTGACCGGGTCGAAGGAGAACGTCGCCCACCTGGCTGACGAGCCGAGGTTCACGCTGGTCGAGGCCGACATCTCCGACGGGCTGCCGACCCACCACCCGGCCCTGGCCGAGCGGTTCGACGCCATCCTGCACATGGCCTCCCCGGCCAGCCCGACCGACTTCGAGAAGCTGCCGGTGGAGATCCTCCGGGTCGGCTCGGTGGGCACCCTGCACCTGCTGGACCGCGCGGTCGCCGACGGCGCCCGGTTCCTGATGGCGTCGACCTCTGAGGCGTACGGGGACCCGAAGGAGCACCCGCAGCGCGAGACGTACTGGGGCAACGTCAACCCGATCGGCATCCGCAGCGTCTACGACGAGGCCAAGCGCTTCTCCGAGGCCGCCACGATGGCCTACCACCGCAGCCGGGGGCTGGACGCCGCGATCGTGCGGATCTTCAACACGTACGGCCCGCGGATGCGGCCGGACGACGGCCGCGCCATCCCGACGTTCGTCTCCCAGGCGCTGCGCGGCGAGCCGATCACCGTGCACGGCACCGGCAACCAGACCCGCTCGATCTGCTACGTGGCCGACCTGGTGCGGGGCATCCTGCTGCTGCTCGACTCCCGGGAGACGGGGCCGATCAACTGCGGCACCGAGCACGAGATGAGCATGCGGGAGCTTGCCGAGACGATCGTGTCGCTCTGCGGCAGCAGCTCCGAGGTGACCTACATCACCCGCAGCGCCGACGACCCGGAGATGCGCCGCCCCGACCTGACCCTGGCCCGCGAACTGCTCGGCTACGAGCCGACAGTCGCGCCCGAAGACGGTCTCCGACGCACGATCGAGTACTTCCGCGAGCGGCTAGGGTAGCCGCCCGCCCGGGCGGCGCCGGCAAACGCCGGCTCCGCCTGGAGGCGACAGTGGCCTGACGTACGTACCCTGAGTTACATGTCAGCGACCATGCCCGCCGGTGTTCCGCTCCCGTACCTGCACCGCAGCGCCGGGCGCGCGTCGGTGCCCGGCTCCGGCCGGGACGCCGCCGGCCGCGCCCGGTCGGACGAGGCCCGCTGGTACCCCCCGGCCGACGAGCCCCGGGCCGGCGGGCCGGGTGGCCCGTCGGGTCCGGACGGTCCCGGTCGGTTCGGCGGCCCCGGCGGTCCCGACCGTCCGGGGCGGCGCGGCGCGCGGCCCAGGTGGGGCCGGATCGCCCTGGTGGCGGGCGTGGCCGTGCTGGTGCTCGCGCTGCTCGGCGGCGCGGGCGCCTGGTTCTACGCCCGGAGCCTCAACGACGACCTGGCCCGCACCGACCCGTTCTCCGAGATCACCGGGGGGCGGCCCGCCAAGGCGGTGGACGGCGCGCTGAACATCCTGCTGGTCGGCAGCGACTCCCGGGACCCGGACGCCCCGGTGGACAAGTCCAGCAAGTGGCGGGCCGACACGATCATCGTGATGCACATCCCGTCCGACCACCAGCAGGCCTACCTGGTCTCCATTCCCCGCGACCTCTACGTGCCGATCCCCGAGAGCGCCAACGCCGAGTGCGGGTCCGGCCAGCGGGGCAAGATCAACGCCGCGTTCGCGTTCGGCGGGCTGCCGCTGGCCGTCCGGACGGTGGAGTGCTTCACCGACGTGCGGCTCGACCACGTGATGGCGATCGACTTCGCCGGATTCAAGCAGGTCACGGACGCCCTCGGCGGCGTCGACCTGAAGGTCGAGCGGACGATCACCTCGATCCACAAGCCGTACCGGACGTTCACCAAGGGCACCAACCACATGAACGGCGCCGAGGCCCTGGACTGGATCCGGCAGCGCAAGCAGTTCCCGGACGGCGACTTCGCCCGGATGCGCCACCAGCAGGAGTTCCTGCGCGCGTTGATGGACAAGGCGGCGAGCACCGGCACGCTGACCAACCCGAAGAAGCTCAACGACTTCCTCAAGTCGGTCACCGCCGCGGTCACCGTCGACCAGGGCTTCTCGCTGATGGACATGGCGGTGCAGTTCCGCAACCTGCGGGGCGAGAACCTCACCTTCGTCACCAGCCCGCACGTCGGCAGCCAGACCATCAACGGGGAGTCGGTGGTGGTCTCCGACAAGGAGAAGGCGCTGGCCATGTACAAGGCGATGTCCGCCGACACCATGACCGCGTGGGTCAAGGCCAACCAGAAGGCCGACGACAACAAGGGAAACTGAGCACCGGCAGCGCACGCCGGCCCCCGCCCCGATCGACAGTCGTCGCCCCGGGTCGGGGGCCGGCTTTTGGTTTCCTGTGAGCCAACCGCCGACTGGTCGTATCGATTTGTACGTTCGGTCAGTTTCCCTGGATGACGGCCGGGACAACGGCAATTGGCGGCCGGACGAACTATCCAGGACGAAAAAGCGTCCGTAAAGTGATCCCGCCCCCTCACCACGCGAGCTGGAGCACGCATGCCGGTTCAGACCAGCCGTCGCCCTCCGGCGCTGGAGTCCACCCGCGGTCCCGCACGGGTCGCACCGACCATCCCGACCCAGCCGGGGAAGGGCGGAAAGACGGGCGGCGGGCCCGCGAAGAAGCGGTCGCGCCGCAAGGACCCGCTCTGGGCCCGACTCGTCCTGGTCTTCGGCGCCGTGCTGATGATGCTCGCGGGCGTCGCCATCGTCGGCAGCAAGGCGTTGATCAGCGAGGCCACCGGCAACATCGCCCAGCGCAACCTGCTCGGCGACGCGGGCAAGTCGGACGCCGAGGGCGGCGCCACGCTGGACGGTCCGATCGACATGCTGCTGCTCGGCGTGGACGCCCGGGAGCGGTGGGCGGCCGACGACGTCCGGGCGGACAGCATCATCGTGCTGCACATCCCGGCCACGCACGACCAGGCCTACCTGATCTCGATCCCCCGGGACACCGAGGCGGAGATCCCGGGCCACGGGACCGACAAGATCAACGCCGCGTTCCAGTTCGGCGCCCGCAACGGGGGCGGCTGGGAGGGCGGCGCCCAGCTGATGGCCAAGACGATCAAGAAGATGACCGGCGTCAGCTTCGACGGCGCCGCGATCATCAACTTCGGCGGCTTCAAGAACGTCATCGACACCCTCGGCACGGTGCGCATCTGCGTCAAGCAGGAGGTCAAGTCGATCCACATGTCGTACGTCGACGGCAAGCCGATGTGGAACGCGGACGCCAAGAAGACCGGCAAGAAGATGACGCCCGTGCTGCACAAGAAGGGCTGCCGGGAGATGGAGGGCTGGGCGGCGCTGGACTACTCCCGGCAGCGCAAGTCCCTCAAGAACGGCGACTACGACCGGCAGCAGAACCAGCAGCAGCTCATCAAGGCGATGGCCAAGAAGGCCACCCAGGACGGCACGCTGACCAACCCGCTCAAGCTCAACCAGTTGATCAAGGCGGCCGGCAAGGCGTTCATCCTCGACACCGGCGGCGTGCCGATCGCCGACTTCATCTTCACGATGCGCGGCGTCACCGGCAACGACCTGGTCATGCTCAAGACCAACGGCGGCACCTTCCACGGCGACGGCGTCCGGGAGACGCTGAGCCCGCAGACGATGGAGATGTTCCAGGCGGTCAAGCAGGACAAACTCGCCGAGTTCGTCTTCGCCAACCCCACGGTGATCTCCAGCCGCGAGTAGCGGACACGCCGCACCGGTGGTGGACGCGAGCGCACCCGGCCCGCGGCAATCCCCGCGAACCGGCCCGGGCCGGCCGATCCGCCCCTAGCCTGACGTGAGAAGGATTCACGTACGGGCCCGCGGGGAGGAGCCACGTCCAGATCGGCACGCGACGGTCGGGCACGGACCGGGGCCGACGCCCGGGCCGCCCGGCCGCGCCGTGCCCGCTGGCCCCGCGTCCTACTCGGCCTCGGCCTGGCCCTGGTGCTGCTGACCGGGCTCGCCGTGGTCGGCCTGCGGGCGCTGACCGACCGGTACGACCGCAGCGTCGCCCGGGAGCAACTGCTCGACCCCACCGCCCGCCGCGCCCGGACCGACCCCGACGGGCCGCTCAACTACCTGCTGGTGGGGACCGACCGGTGGCAGAGCGGCAGCGCGGCGGACCGGCGGTCGGACACCATCCTCATCGTGCACGTGCCGGCCGGCGGCCGGGAGGCGTACCTCGTCTCCGTCCCCCGCGACCTGCTGGTCACCATCCCGCCCGGCAACGGCTTCGGCGGCGGCCAGGACAAGATCAATGCGGCGTACGAGCACGGCGGGGGCGGCCAGCCGGGCACCCGGCTGCTCTCGGCCACCCTGGCCCGGCTGACCGGGATCCGCTTCGACGGCGCGGCCCTGATCGACTTCTCCGGCTTCCGCAAGGTCATCGACCTGCTCGGCGGCGTACGGATGTGCGTGGACACCGAGGTCCGCTCGATCCACACCGACCGGGTCTTCCAGCCCGGCTGCCAGCAGATGGACGGCGGCGAGGCGCTGGACTACGTCCGCCAGCGCTACGACCTGCCGGGCGGCGACTACGACCGGCAGCGGCACCAGCAGCAGTTGCTCCGCGCCGTGCTGGAGCGCACGAGCGAGACGTCGCTGCGCAGCAATCCCGTGAAGCTCGACCAGGTGATCCGGGCGGTGGGCGGCTCGCTGACGGTGGACACCAACGGCGTACCGCTGGAGGACCTCGTCCTCGCCCTGCGCGACCTGCCGGCCGACGCGCTGCGCGGCGTGCAGGTCCCGTCGCACCCGCAGCTGATCGACCAGGTGTCGTACGTCGTCCTCGACGACGGCGGGAACGGGCTGTTCGAGGCGGTACGCGGCACCCGCGTGCCCGAGTGGGCCCGCGCCAACCCCCGGTGGGTCACGCCACTGTGACGTCCCGGACGGCCCTCCGGCGGCCGGCCGCACGAGGATCTACGCTTGGCCCGTGTTCGGACCCCAGGTTCCCACCGTGACCGTGACCGAGATCGCCGACGACACCTACCTGCTCGACGTCCGGGAGGACGACGAGTGGGCGGCCGGCCACGCCCCCGGCGCCCATCACCTGCCGATGATGGAGCTGCCGGCCCGGATCGCCGAGGTGCCCGCCGACCGGGACGTCGCCGTCATCTGCCGCTCCGGCGGGCGCTCCGCCCAGGTCGTCGCCTACCTGATGCGCAACGGCTGGGACCAGGTGCGCAACGTCGAGGGCGGGATGGGCGAGTGGATCGCCGTCGGGCGACCCGTCGTCGGCGAGAACGGGCAGCCGGGCCGGGTCCTGTAGGGCGGGCGACATGGGCGACCCCCTGGTCTTCGCGCACCGCGGCTCCTCGTACGACCTGCCCGAGCACACCCTGGCCGCCTACCTGCGCGCCCTCGACGAGGGCGCCGACGGGCTGGAGTGCGACGTCCGGCTGACCCGGGACGGGCACCTGGTCTGCGTGCACGACCGCCGGCTCGACCGCACCAGCAACGGTCACGGCCTGGTCAGCACGCGTACCCTCGCCGAGCTGGAGGCGCTGGACTTCGGCTCCTGGCACCCCGGCTGCGTGCCGGCCGACGGCGACGAGGTGCTGGACGACTCGCGTACCCGGCTGCTCACCCTGGAACGGCTGCTCGACGCGGTGCTCGCCGCCGGGCGGCCCGTCCGGCTCCTGATCGAGACGAAGCACCCCTCCCGGTACGGCGGGGACGTCGAGCGCAAGCTCGTCGCGCTGCTGCGCCGGTACGGCCTGACCGAGCCGAAACCGGACGACCCCGTCCAGGTCACCGTCATGTCGTTCTCGCCACTGGCCGTACGCCGGGCGCGGGAGCTGGCTCCGGCGCTGCCCACGGTGCTGCTGCTGGAGGTGCTGCCGCGCTGGCTGCGGCTGGGGCGGCTGCCGTTCGGCGCGCGGATCGCCGGCCCCGGCGTCGCCCTGGTGCGGGCCCGCCCGCAACTCGTTCCCGCGCTGCGGGCGGCGGGCAACCAGGTCTACGTGTGGACCGTGAACAAGCCTGACGACCTGGACCTCGTCCTGGCCGCCGGGGTGGACGGCGTCATCACCGACCGGCCGGCGCAGACGCTGGCCCGGCTGGGCCGCTGACGGCGGGCTGCCGGACGACCGTTCCGCGCGGCGCCGCGCGCCGAGTGGGCGGGCATCGCGGCGCGGGCGACCGGCGGGTGAGCATGGCGGCGCGGACGACCGGTGGGCGGGATCCCGTCGGGCCGGGGTGTCCGGAAGGCGGTCGCCGGGGCACACTCGGGGCATGCCGGAGCGCACCGATCTCTCCGCCTTCATCGCCGGCCACACCGCGGTGATCGAGTCCGTCAACTCCGGCGACGCCGGCGTCCCCGTCCTCACCCGGTTGCTCCGGGTGGTCCAGTCGGCGCTCGACGCGGCCGGCATGGCGTTCGTCGAGTTCGCGCCGGCCGGAGGGCGGGTGATCGCCGCCACCGGCGCCGCCGAGTGGACCATCGGCCGGCCCGTCCCGCCCGACGACCCGACGGTCGGCTGCCTCCTCTCCGGCCCCCGGGCGCGCCAGGTCCGCACGGACCAGCTCGCCGGCAAGCTCGCCGGTGAGCTGGCCGGCCGCGGCCTGCTGCGGATGCTGGTCTCCCGCGCGGAGATCGGCGGCCTGACCGTCGGCAGCCTGCACGCGTTCGACCCGGGCGGGACCGACGCGCCGGGCACCACCTCGCAGGACGTGATGAGCTACACCGCCTCCTGCATCGCGCACCTCTACGGCGACCAGAGCGGCCTGCCCGTGCACGGCGACGGCCCGGTCGTGGCGGCCCTGGCCGACGGGCTGGCCGTGGTCGACCGGGACGGCAACGTGCGGCTCTGGAACCCGGCCGCCGCACAGGTCACCGGCCGTTCCCCGGCCGAGGCGCTCAACCGGCCGCTGCCCTTCCCCCTGCCACCGTCCGGGCAGGTGCTCGACCACCGGCTGCCGGACGGCCGCTGGCTCAGGATCACCTCGGGGGAGCTGCCCGGGCCCGGCACCCAGCACGTGGTCACGTTCCGCGACGTCACCGACCAGCAGCGGCGCGACCACGACCGGGACCTCTTCGTCGCGGTGACCAGCCACGAGCTGCGTACGCCGGTGACCGTGATCAAGGGCTACGCCGACACGCTGACCGACCACTGGGAGTCGCTGACCGAGACCGACCGGAGGCAGGCCGCACGGGTCATCGGGCAGCGCGCCAACGAGCTGGCCCGGCTGGTCGACCGGCTGCTCTCCTCGGCCGCCGAGGCGGGGCCGGGCGACGAGCCACCCGCCCCGTACGACCTCGCGGGCGCGCTGCGCGCGACGGTGGTCGACCTGCCGGCGGAGCTGCGGCACCGGCTCGTCCTCGACCTCCCGCCCGGCCTGCCCAGGGCGCTCGGCCACCGGCCGAGCCTGGCCACCGTGCTGACGGAGCTGTGCACGAACGCCGGCAAGTACTCCGCGCCCGACTCCCCCATCGAGATCAGCGCGGAGGCGGACGGGGCGACCGTCTGCCTGCGGGTCAGCGACCGGGGCATCGGCATCCGGCCGGAGCACGTGGAGCGGGCGTTCGACCGGTTCTGGCAGGGGGAGTCGGGCGACCGCCGGCGCTACCCGGGGGCCGGCCTCGGCCTCTATCTCGTCCGCCGGATCGTTGAACAGCAGAATGGCTGGGTATTCCTCCGGCCGAGGGCCGGTGGCGGTACGGTCGCAGAGGTGCGGCTGCCCCGCGGGTGACCGGCGACGGGTAGCGGGGCGCGAAGGGGCGAGGGTGTCGACGGGAGCTGCCGAACGGGCATGGTGCGTGGTGGTTCCCCACCACGCCACGGGAGCGCGGCTGGCGCGGCACCGGCTCGCCGACGAGCTGACCGGCGTCGTACCCCCGCCGCTGTTGGCCGACCTCGTCGCGGTCCTGGCCGAACTGGTCGGCAACGCGGTCCGGCACGCCGACCCGCTGCCCGGCGGAGTGGTCCGGGTGGCCTGGCGGCTGCGCACCTCGGCCGAGGGCCAGCAGGTGCAGCTCCGGGTCACCGACGGCGGGGCCGCGGCCGGCGACCCGCGGATGCGGACGGCCGGCACGGACGCCGCCGACGGCCGGGGCCTGCACATCGTCGCCGGGCTGGCCGACCGCTGGGGCGTCGAGCGCGACGGCCTCGGCCAGAGCGTCTGGGCCGAGTTCGACCCGGCCGACGTCACCCGGTCGGACCTGGCCGTGGCCGGCTGACCGGCCGCGACAGGCGGGTCCCGCCCCCACCGGGCGGCCCGGGCCTCTAGGCTGTCTCGCCGTGAGCAAGCGTCGAAAGAGCCAGCGGGCCGCCGAAGCCACCCCGAAGCGGGAGAAGGTGCGCGACATCTTCGTGCCCCGACCGTTCGAGGGGCTGACCGACGAGCCGGAGTGGATCGCCCTGCGCGAGCTGGTGCCGGCGGCCTCCGCGCCGCTGCGGCTCGCCCCCGCCCTGGCCGAGGAGTTCGGCGAGCGCGAGGTCGTCCTGGCCACCGTGCTGCCGATGGCGGCCCCGGCGGTGGCGAAGCCGGACGGGCGGGTCCTGATCGGGCTCCAGCGCCACCAGCAGTCCGGCGACGTCTCCCGGGACCTGGCCGAGGCGCTGCTCTGCGCGTTGCGGACCGAGCCGGGCGCCCCGGTGTCCGTCCCGCCGCTGCCGGGGCCGGGCCCCCGCCTCCAGGACGTCCTGGTCGACGGCCCGCTGGAGATCAGCATGCACGACGGGTTCGAGTTCTGGCTCGACCCGGGGGCGGGTGACGACCCCAACGTGCAGGCGTCCCTGGAGCGGGCGAACGCCGCGATCTACCCGACCGTCCGGCTCGCCGCCGCCCGGGCCGCGTACTGGTGCCAGGTGCCGGAGAAGGCGCACGTGCGCTGGGTGCTGCCCGACGACGAGGACGCCGCGCTGGACGCGCTGGCCCGGCTGAGCCTGGCGGGCACGCTGACCCTCGGCGAGGCCACCCGGTTCGCCGGCATGTTCCGGGCGCACGGCCGGCTGGTGCCGGTCTGGGACCTGCCGGAGGACGTCCCCGCCGCCGACTGGGAGCAGCCCGTCGCCGACTTCGCGAAGCGGTACGCCGAGGCGCTCGCCGACACCGCCCCGCTGGACGCCGCCGGCCGGCGCGCCCGCCACGGCCTGCTCGGCCGCCAGCTCACCCTGCGCTGAGCCACGCCGCCCCACCCCCGCCCACCCGGCGGGGGTGGGGCGCGGCCCGGGCGACGCCCGAGGCAGCACCGGTGGCGTCAGGAAGGCGGCCCGTCCCGCCCGGCGAGCGGTTCGCGGACCAGGGGGCAGGACATGCAGCGCGGCCCGCCCCGGCCCGAGCCCAGCTCGGAGCCGGCGATCGGGATGACCTCGATGCCGGCCCGTTCGAGCTGCGCGTTGGTCTCGGTGTTGCGCTCGTAGCCCACGCAGAGCCGGGGCGCGAGGGCGAGGGTGTTGTTGCCGTCGTCCCACTGCTCGCGCTCGGCCGTGACCGGGTCCAGGCCGGTGTCGATCACCCGGAGCTGGGCCAGGTCCATCGCGTCGGCGGCGGCCCGCAGGAACGGCGCCGGCCCGTCGACCCGCGGGTCCTCGCCGTCCGCCCCGGCGATGACCGTGTACGCCGACAGGCTGTGGGCGATGTTCGGGTACATCAGCACGGCGTCGACGTCGACCATCGTGCAGACGGTGTCCAGGTGCATGGTCGCGCGTTCCTGGGCGATCGGCACGACGAGGATGGTGTGCGCGAGCCCGGCGGCGAAGACCTGGCGGGCGAGGCGCTCCGCACCGGCCGGGGTGGTCCGCTCGCCGACCCCGACGGCCAGCACCCCCGGCGCGAGCAGCAGCACGTCGCCGCCCTCCAGGTGCTCCAGCCCGGGGTGGTAGACGAACTCGGTGCCGGCGAAGCGCGGGTGGTGCCGGTAGATCGCGTCGGTGAGCGTGGTCTCCCGCCGCCGGGCCGGCATCGCCAGGCTGGTCACCCCGACCCGGTCGCCGATCCACAAGGACGAGTCGCGGGTGAAGAGCAGGTTGGGCAGCGGGTCGATGACGAAGTCGTGCCGGTCCATGAGCGTGTAGACCAGGCCGCCCGGCCGTTCCCGGCTGACCCGCAGCTCCTCGTGGGCCAGCCCGGCGATCAGCACGTCGGCGAGCGCGACCGGGTCGAGGTACGCGAGGTGGTCCGCGACCCGGGCGCGCAGCGAGTCGCCGAGGCGGGGCGAGCGCAGCACCTCCTCGGTCAGCTCGGCCCGCGCGTCGGCCACGGCGAGCGTCTCGGCCAGCATGGTGGCGAGGTAGAGCACCTCGACCCCGCGCTCGCGCAGGGCGGCGGCGAAGGCGTCGTGTTCCTCCTGCGCGCGGCCGACCCAGGGGATGGCGTCGAAGAGCAACGAGTCGTTGTTGCGCGGGGTGAGCCGGGCCAGCTCCGGGCCGGGCCGGTGCAGCAGCACCGTGCCGAGCCGACCGACCTCGCTGTCCACGTAGTGGGTCACCATCGCAGCGTAGGGCAGGGTTTGGCGGCATCCGATAAAACAGGGGTGGATGAATATGGCATTCATCCGCACTCACTCCGGCGTTCCAACTTGCCGACACGGGGGACTGGCAACGTAGGGTAGTGAGGACATAACTTCGAGGGACCTTTTGCCGGAGGTCGCGATGACTGTCTTTCCCGCTCGTCGAGCCGTACCGTCCGCCCGGGCACTGCCGCCCGCGGCGGTGCCACACCCCCGGGTGGAGTCGCCGGGGGTGCTCGCGCCGGTTCGTCCGTCCCCGTTGGAATGGGCCCGCCGCCGGCGGGCGGAACGGGGCGCACGCCGACTGGAGGCGGCCGGCGCACGGGCGCTCGGCCAGCTCGACCACCTCGGGCCCGCCTGGCACGTCATCGAGTGGCCCCGCACGGACGTCTCCGACCTCCTGCTCGACCACGAGCGCGACGAACGCGCGGGCTTCCTCGCCATCGGGCCGAGCGGCCTCTTCGCCGTGACCGTCGCCGACCACGGCCGGGCCCGGGTGCTGGTCGCCGGCGACGTGGTTCAGATCAACGGCAAGCGACCGCCCTACGTGGCGGAGGCCCGCCGCGACGCCAAGCGCGCCAGCAAGGCGCTCTCCGACGCGGTGGGTCTGCCGATCCCGGTGACGCCGGTGCTGACGTTCGTCGGCTCCGGCGTCATCAGCGTCTACGGCCTGCCGAAGGACTGCCTCATGGCCACCCACCGCGAGCTGGACCGCCTGCTCGTCGCCGGGGGCAGCCGGATCAGCCCGGCCACGGCCGAGAAGCTGTCCCGGGTCGCGCAGCACCCGGGCACCTGGATGAACGGGGCCTACCGGCCGGCCGCCGACTACCGGTGGTACGAGGACGGCCGAACGGCCGCTGACAAGCCGGCCGGCCGGCGGTAACGTCACCGGCGACGCCACGCGGACCGGGCGCCGGTCGGGTGCCTGTCGGTCGCGCCGTCGCCGGCCGCCCGGCCAGGGCCCCGTCACCACCGGCGGCCCGGGTGACCGCAGCGCGCTAGGCGACTTCCGCGACGAACGGCTAGCGTGGACAGACCGTCGGTGTACATAGGAGGCGCGGTGGCCCACGTCGAACTCTCGCTCTCTGAAGTGTTCGTGCCAGCGGCGGGGACATCGACAGAGCAGGGGTCCGACAACTTCGGGCAGTGGTCGTCGACCGTCTCCCACGCCGACGAGCCGTGCCTGCTGATCGACGCCGGGACGAGGGTCGTCGCCGTCTCCGCCGCCGGCTGCGAGCTGCTCTGCCTCGGCGCGCCCGAGGACGTCATCGGGCTGCCGCTGCTCGGTGGCGGGCTTCGGCTGCTCGACTTCACCGCCAACCCGCGCGAGCTGACCGAGCAGGAGCTCGACAAGATCCCGCCGCTGCTGGCCCTCTCCAGCGGGCGCCTCGCCCGCGGGCTGCTCCGGGTCCAGGCCGCGTCGGCCGGCGCGGCGGACGCGACCGTGGACGCCATCTCCACGCCGGTGCTCACCCACGGTTCGGTCGCCGGTTCCCTCACGTTCTTCTCCGAGGTCTGACCTGCGGCGGGATGTGGCGTTCGCCGCACCCGGCGAATCTGGGGCGGGTCGTCGCCGAGGCCGTAAGGTGCCCTCATGCTCGATATCGCTCTGCTGCCGGGGGAGTACGCCGTGTGCCGGATGGCCGCCGGCTCCGCCCTGCCGCCCGACCTGGCGGGCGGGCTGAGCGACGGTGACGTCGTCACGGTGAGCTGGACCGCCGACGGGATCTCGCTGATCTGCCCCGCCGACCGGGTGCCCGAACGGGTCGCCGTCGAGACGGCCTGGCGCTGCCTGCGGGTCGCCGGGCCGCTCGACCTGGCCGTGAGCGGCACCCTCGCCACGCTGGTGGACCCGCTCGCCGCGGCGCGTGTCAGCGTGGTCGTCTTCTCCACGTACGACACCGACTACCTGCTGGTCCCGGCGGTGCGCCTCGGCGAGGCGACCACCGCGCTGGAGCGGGCCGGGCACCGGGTGCTCGCCTGACCTTCACCCGGTCGCCGGTTCCTCCTAGGATGGGCTCGGCCTCCCGGCCGCAGTGACGCTTCCCGATGTCCCGAGGATCGGCCCGTGCCGCCCACCCCCTCGCGCCACGCCGCCCCCGACCGCCCGGCCGGCATCCCCGCCCGGCGCGGCCGGCTGGTGGCCGCCGCGCTGCTGGCCGCGTTGCCGCTGGCCGGCTGCGGCACCCCGCCCGAGCTGCGGGCCGCTCCGACGGCCCCGCCGACCCGCACCGCGGCGCCTGCCCCGACCGGCACGCCCACCCTGGCACCGACCCCGCCGCCCGCCACCGGCCTGCCCGGCGCGGGCGCCCCGACCGCCGACCCCGGTCTCGTCGCCGTGCGCTGCCCGGACGGCCCCTCGGGCAGGCGGGTGATCGACCTCGTCCGCGGCCGGGGCGGCGTGCTCCCCCGGGACGCGCGGGTCCGGGTGCGGACGGGCCCGCTCTGCGCCGGCGACTGGCACTACACCGTGCTGGACGTGACCGGGCACGAGGATCTCCACGTGGTCACGGAGGGCCGGCCGGGCGCCCCGCGACTGGTCACCGCCGGCACGGACGTCTGCACCGCCGAGGTCCGCGCCGCCGGGCCGCCCGGCATCCGGACGCTGGTCTGCGACGGCGGGTCGGTCGGCGTACCGGGTGCGTAGGCTGTCGCCATGCCGGGAACACCGCCGACGCGCTTCGTCTACCTCGGTCCCGAGGGCACCTTCGCCGAGCAGGCGCTGAACACCATCCCCGCCGCCGAGCGGGGCAGCCGCGCCCCGGCGCGCAGCGTGCCCGAGGCGTTGGACGCCGTACGGGCCGGGGAGGCCGACGCCGCCCTGGTGCCGCTGGAGAACTCGATCGGCGGGGCGGTCGGGGTGACCCTGGACGAGCTGGCCGAGGGGGAACCCCTGGTCATCACCCGCGAGGTGATCCTGCCCGTCGAGTTCGTGCTCGCCGCCCGTCCCGGCACGGCGCTGGCCGAGGTGCGCAGCGTCGCCGCCCATCCGCAGGCGTCCACCCAGTGCCGGGGCTGGCTGCGCGCGCACCTGCCCGACGCGGTGGTGGTCGACGTGCTCTCCAACGGGGCGGCCGCGGCCGGCGCCGCGTCGGGCGAGCACGACGCGGCGATCTGCGCCCCGATCGGGGCGGCCCGGCACCGGCTCACCCTCCTCGCGGACAAGATCGCCGACCATCCGGACGCGGTGACCCGCTTCGCGCTGGTGTCCCGCCCCGGCCCGCCCCCGCCGCCGACCGGCGACGACGTGACCTCGCTGGCGGTCTACATCGCCCACGACCGGGTGGGCGCCCTGCTGGCGGTGCTGATGGAGCTGGCCGTCCGGGGCGTCAACATGAGCCGGATCGAGTCGCGGCCCACCGGGGAGGCGCTCGGCCGGTACGTCTTCTTCCTCGACTGCGCCGGGCACGTGGCGGACGTACGGCTCGGGGAGGCGTTGCAGGGGCTGCGCCGGGTCTGCGCCGACGTGCGGTTCCTGGGCTCGTACCCCCGGCACCGCTGGACCCCGGCGGCGGGCGACCGGCCGGTCCCCGCCCCGCCCGGCCTGTCGGACGCCGACTACGCCGACGCCGCCGCCTGGCTGGCCCGCCTGCGCGCCGGCGACCTCGGCTGACGACGACGCCCCCGCGTCGCGGCGGATCCGGCGGGACCGGGCCGGCGCGGGCGGGGGCGGAACGCGCGGGGCGCGGGTCAGCCGGGCCGGACGCGCGTCGGCTTGTGCCGGACGCACGTCGGGCTGAGCCGGGCGCGCGTCAGGCCGAGCCGGGCGCGCGTCAGGCCGAGCCGGGCGCGCGTCAGCTGAGCAGGCCGCCGAGGAGGCCGCCCTGCTGCTCCTGGGTGCCGCTGCCCATGATCGGCGGCTCCTCGGAGGGCTGGACGACGACGAAGCCCTGGCCGGCGAAGCTCATCGTGAACGCCTCGCCGGTGCGCCGGCCGAGCAGCGTGCCGAGGCCGAGCTGCTCCGCGCGGTGGTAGCCGGTCTGGAGGTTGGCCGACCAGCAGACCGCCGCCTGCGGGTCGACGTAGGTGGGGGCGTCCACGTTGAGCACCACGGGCGCGCCCTTGGTGGTGATGGCGATCCGGCCGTGGCCGCTGAAGACACAGTTGAACAGGCCCGACGAGGAGGCCATGCCGGCCCCGCCGACCATGCGGATGTCGTACTGGAGGGTGGAGTCGAAGGCCAGCACGCTGGAGCCGTTGATGGAGAGCGCGTCGCCCGGCTCCAGGTCGATGATGTGCACGTCCTTGGCGAAGTCGGCGAGGAAGACGTCACCCCGGCCGGTGACCTTCATCAGCGGGACGCCCTCGCCGGTCAGCTTCTGCTTGAGGAACTTGCCGAGCCCGCCCGAGCCGAGCGCCTGGAACTGCACCTGCCCCTGGTAGGCGACCATCGACCCCACCCGGGCCATCGCCTCGCCGTTGAGTTCGATCTTCAACATCTTGGAGTTCTGCAGCCGCATGCCGGGCTGCGCGGACTCCTTCTCCAGGTTCTCCGCGGAGAAGAGCTCGCTACGCATGGAAGTGCCTCCTGAAATTGCGATGCCTGGACCGACCGTAGGCGACCGCCGCAACCGCCGGCCACCGGCCGACCGGCCCGGTCCGTACGCCGGTCGTCGCGCCCCCCGGGCGCCGGATCCCGGAGGCCGACGCGGGACCCGGCCGGCGTACGGCCGCCTAACCCCAGCCCAGCTCGTGCAGCCGCTCGTCGTCGATGCCGAAGTGGTGGGCGATCTCGTGCACCACCGTCACCGCGACCTCGTCCACCACGTCCTCGTCGTCGTCGCAGATGCGCAGGATCGGGTTGCGGTAGATGAGGATGCGGTCCGGCAGCACGCCGGAGTAGTCCCAGCCCCGGTCGGTCAGCGCGTGGCCCTCGTAGAGACCGAGCAGGTCCTCGCCGGGGGGCGGGTCGTCCTCGACCAGGATCACCACGTTGCTCATCAGGGCGAGCAGTTCCTCGGGCACCTCGTCGAGCGCTTCGCCGACCAGCTCCTCGAAGCGCTCGCGGCTCATCTCCACCGGCACCCGCCCATTCTGCCCCGCGGGCGCGGCCCGCGCGGCCCGGTCAAGATCGGCGCGCCTCCACCGGGAGCGTCGCTCCCCGTGGAGGCGTGCGCGGGCGGGTCAGGAGGCGAGGCGGGCGGTCAGGGTGATCTGCGCGCCCGGGGAGAGCAGCCGGGAGATCGGGCAGTTCTCCTTGGCGGTCTCGGCGAGCTTGGTGAACTGCGCCTCGTCGATGCCCGGCACGTCGCCGACCGTGTCGAGCTCGATCCGGGTGACGGTCATCCCGGCGTCGGTCTTGTCGAGGTGGACCTTGGCGGTGGTCTCCACCGAGGTGGGCGGCGAGCCGGCCTCGGCGAGGGCCTTGGAGAACGCCATCGAGAAGCAGCCGGCGTGCGCGGCGCCGATCAGCTCCTCGGGGTTGGTGCCCTCACCCTCCTCGAAACGCGACTTGAAGGAGTAGTTCCCCTCCAGCCCGCCCTTGCCGGTGCGGACCGTGCCGGACCCCTCGGTGAGGTTGCCCTGCCAACGTGCGGAAGCGGTACGGATAGGCATTACCCGACGCTATCCGAAAGGGCACCGCCCGGCGACCGTTCACGCTCCGCGTCCCCGGGTGCGTGCTGTGTCATGATTCGACCCAGGCCCGCGAAACGCGGAAGGGTGGCCGATGTCCCAGGATCTCCCCATTCCTCGCCAGGACAACCGGTCCGACGGCACCGCCGTCGTGGAGTGGGGCGGGGCGGAGGCGGCTCCGCCGGGGCGGTTCGGGCGTATGCTCGCCGGCCTGCGCCGAGACCGTCGGCTCCCGCTGCTGCTCGCGGCGCTGGGCGCGGTGGCCGCCCTGGCCTCGCTGCTCGGCGAGTGGCAGGTGATGACCATCCCCAACGCCGGCCCGCAGGGGAACACGCCGGTCCGGGTGCCCGGCGGGGTGTCCGACATCGGCGGCTTCGGGGTCGGCTACCTGGTCGGGCTGATGGCACTGGTCTGCGCGGCGGCGCTGGCGCTGCGCGGCACCGCGGCGGTGCGGCGCAACGCCCGGGTCGCCGGCCTCGCCCTCGCCGTGGCGCTGCTGGCGCTGCTGGCCGCGACCGCCGCCTCCATGGACGAGGCGGGCCAGCGCGTCTTCTTCTACTCCACCGACGACGGCTTCCGGGTCGAGTACGGCCGGGGCCTGGTGGCGGCGTTCGTCGCCTGCGCGCTCCTCGCGGCGGCGCTGAAGCTGGCCCCGGCCGGCGCGACCCCGGCGGCCGGGGAGGCCACGGACGGGGAGGCGGCCGACGAGGGGGACGAGGGCGACGAGGCGGAGCCGGGCGGCTGGCGCCTGCGCGGCCGGGCGGCGCGGGTCGAGGAGGACGGTGCGCTGCCCGCACCGGCCGACCTGACCGTCGGGCCGGCCATCCCGTTCGCCCGCCCCGAGCCCCGGGACTGACCGGCCGCCAGAGGCCACGGCGCACGGAGCGGGGATGCCCGCCAGCGCTCGCCGCCGGTCAGGGGGCCGCCCAGCGGACCTCGCCGTCCACCAGCTCGTCGGTGGCCCGCAGACCGAGCCGCTCGGCCACCCGGGCGGAGGCCCGGTGGTCGGGGTGCACGTGCGCGACCAGCGCGCCGACGCCCTGCTCCGCCAGCCAGCCGACCATGCCGGCGGCGGCCTCGCCCGCGTAGCCGCGGCCCTGGTGGGGCGCCACGACCACCCAGGCCAGCTCGGCGACCGGCCGGTCGCCGTCGAGCCGTACGGTGGCCTGCACGGTGCCGATCGCGTCGCCGGTGTCCCGGTGCCGGACGACCCAGTTGAGCCAGCCGTCCCGGCCGTCCGGGGACCGTCCGGTCGACTGCCGGCGGTAGCGCTCCCGCAGCTCGTCGAGGCCGGCCGGGCTGCCGCCGATGTACTCGTGCAGGGCCGGGTCGTCCAGGAGCGGGGCGAGCTCCTCGGCGTGGTCGACGCGGAGGGGTTCGAGCACCAGCCGCTCGGTGCCGATGATCTCCGCCGCCGGCCAGTCCCGCTTTTCCATCCGCCCACCGTACGGCCCGCCGCGACGGCCCCGGGCGGGGACACCGCCGGGCCGTCGTCCGTTGGCACCGCATTCGCCGAAAGGCAATGGTTGCGGCCTGCCGCGCGAGGTACGGTTGCTGCCCGCCGTCACTCAGTGTCGAGGCACCGACGACCGAAACGGCTGGTCGCGGCGGCGGCGGGCGAAGGAGGAACGATGACCCGCCCGGGCCTGCCCAAGCTGATCGCCACCGACCTCGACGGGACGCTCGTCCGCAGCGACGAGACCGTCTCCGCGTACACCCACGGGGTGCTCGACCGGGTGCGGGCCGCCGGGATCCCGGTGGTCGGCGCGACCGGCCGCGGGCCCCGGCTCGCCGAGCTGACCCGCAACGACATCCGTGCGGCGGACTTCCTGGTGATGGCCGGCGGCGGACGCGTGGTCGACCAGAGCGACCCCGCCGGGCCGGTGGTGCTGCGCGACGAGCGCCTTCCCGCCGACGTGCTGGCCGCGCTGCTGGCCGACCTGGAGGCGGCGGTCGGGCCGCTGACGGTGATGGTCGAGGCGTCGGACGAGCACGACGCGCCGCTCTGGGGCGACTACCACCCGAGCTGGCCCTACCAGGACGCGTTCGAGGCGCGCAGCCGCGCCGAGTGCCTCTCCTGCGACGTGATCAAGGCGTTCGTCCGGACCGCCGACCACCACGTCGACGAACTGCTCGCCGTCGCCCGCCAGATCGTCCCGCCGGAGGTCGCCACGCTCACCCAGGCCGGGCTGGGCTTCGTCGAGATCTGCCCGCCGGGGGTGGACAAGTCGACCGGGCTCACCGTCGTGGCGCAGCGGCTCGGCGTCGACCCGGCCGAGGTGCTGGTCTTCGGCGACATGCCCAACGACCTGCCGATGTTCGCGTGGGCCGGCTGGGCCCGGGTGGCCGTCTCCAACGCGCACCCGACCGTCCGGGCCGCCGCGGACGAGGTGACGCTGCGCAACGACGACGACGGGGTGGCGGTGTATCTCGATCGGCTACTGTCCCGCTGATGGGAGAGGCACCTCGGCTGATCGCCACCGACATCGACGGCACCCTGCTACGGGACGACCGCTCGCTCAGCCCGCACACCGCCGACGTGCTGGCGCGGATCTCCGCGCGGGGCACGCCGGTCGTGCTGGTCACCGGCCGTCCGATCCGCTGGCTGAAGCTCGTGTACGACCAGCTCGCCGAGCCCCTGCCGGCGATCTGCGCCAACGGCGCGGTGGTCTACGACCCGGTCGCCGACGAGGTGCTGCGGGCCGACCCGCTCGCCCCGGAGCTGCTCGCGGAGGTGGCCCGGCGGCTGCGCGCCGAGGTGCCCGACGTCAGCTTCGCGGTGGAGATCGTCGACAGCCGGCAGATGCGGCACGAGGCGCACTACCCGCTGCGCTGGGACGCCGACCACGACGCGATCCGGGCGGTCGAGACCCCCGAGGAGCTGCTGTCGGCGCCGGCGGTGAAGCTCCTGGCCCGGGCGGCCGACCAGGATCCGGACGCCTTCGTCGCGCTGGTCGCGGGGGCGTTGGAGGGGCTGGCCGAGGCGACCCACTCGTCGTACTCGGGGCTGGTGGAGATCTCCGCGGCTGGCGTGACCAAGGCGGCGGGGCTGGCGTGGTACTGCGCGCGGCTGGGGATCGACGCCCGGGACGTGCTGGCCTTCGGCGACATGCCCAACGACGTGCCGATGCTGACCTGGGCCGGGCGGGGCGTGGCGGTGGCCAACGCGCACCACGCCGTCCTGGCGATCGCCGACGAGGTGACCTCGGCGAACTCGACGGACGGCGTGGCCGCGTACCTGGAGAAGGTCTTCGGGGTGGACTGAGCGGCCGGCCGGGGTCCCGGCCGGCGCGGGTCAGAGGTACTGGCCGGTGCTGTGCCCCTCGTTGCCCTGCGGCTGGCCCATGCCGGGCATGCCCGGCATCATGCCGCCGGGGCCGCTGGGCAGCGCGGGCCGGCCGGAGCGCATCTGCTCCAGCTGGACCCGGGCGGCCATCTGCTGGGCGACCAGGGCCGCCTGGATGCCGTGGAAGAGGCCCTCCAGCCAGCCGACGAGCTGGGCGTGCGCGATGCGCAGCTCGCCCTCGCTGGGTGCCTTCTCCTCGGTGAAGGGCAGCGAGATCCGTTCCAGCTCGTCCCGCAGCTCGGGGGCGAGGCCCTCCTTGAGCTCGACGATCGACCGCTCGTGGATCTCGCGCATCCGGTGCCGGCTCGCGTCGTCGAGCGGGGCGGCCTTGACCTCCTCCAGCAGCTGCTTGATCATGCTGCCGATCCGCATCACCTTGGCCGGCTGCTCGACCAGGCGGGTGGGGTCCTCGCCGGCGGCCTCGTCGGTCTGCACGGTGCCGACCGGCCGGCCGTCCGGGCCGACCACCACCACAGTGCCGGAGCGGCCGGCGCCTTCCTGGCCCGCCTCGTCGTTCTGTCCAGTGGAGTGCGCTTCGGTCATGGGATCCATCTTTACCCAGCCGCAGGCGACCGTGCGCCCCGGGACCGATCCCCGACGCCGGATCGGCGGGTGATCCGCGCTACGGTCGCGCCATGCCCGCCGACCCGCGCGCCGTGCCCGCCGACCCGCGCGCCGTGCTCAGCCGTCCCGCCCCGCCGCCCGACGTGACCGTCGCCTACGGCGACCACCCGGACCAGGTCGCCGACCTGCGCCGGCCCGGCGGGTCGGGCCCGGCCCGGCGGCTGGTCGTGGTGGTGCACGGCGGCTTCTGGCGGGCCGAGTACGACCGGCGGCACACCGGCCCGCTGGCCGCCGCGCTGGCCGCCCTGGGCCACCCCGTGGCGCAGGTGGAGTACCGCAGGACGGGGCAGCCGGGCGGCGGCTGGCCGGGGACGCTGACCGACGTGCTGACCGGCGTGACGGAGCTGCCCCGGCTGGCGGCCGAGGCGCTGCCCGGGGACGTCGCCGCGGGGCCGCCGCTGCTGGTGGGCCACTCGGCCGGCGGGCACCTGGCGTTGTACGTGGCGGCGACCGCACCGGGAGCCGTCGGGGGCGTGCTGGCGCTGGCGCCGGTGGCGGACCTCGCCGAGGCGTACCGGCGGGACCTGGACGCGGGGGCGGTGGCGGCGCTGCTGGGTGGCGGCCCGGCGGAGGTCCCCGACCGGTACGCCGCCGCCGATCCACGATCATCGGTTCCCATTTCGATACGGACAGTAGTCGTTCATGGTGAGCGGGACGAGCAGGTGCCGGTGGCGATGAGTCGGGCGTTCGTCGCGGCCGACCGGGCGGCGGGCGGCGAAGTCCGCCTCGTCGAGCTGCCGGAATGCGAGCATTTCGGGCTCATCGATCCGGAGTCGGCGGCATGGCCCCAGGTCACGGCTGCTTTTCGATCTCTGCTGGAAGATCGCTAAGCATTGACGCAGCGTCGCGAAGCCGGTAGAACGCCGGGGGGGCGTGATCCGCCCTGCAACGCTCCCCCGGAAGGAACTCGGTGTCGCAGATGAACCGCAGGCGGGCACTCCAGATGCTGGCCGCGCTCGGGACGGCGGGGTTCGCCGCGGGCTGCGGCACCGACGCCGCCGAGGGTGAACCGACGAGCAGGCGGAGCCCGATCAAGATCGGCCTCGTCGCGCCCACCAGCGGCGGCCTCAAGGCGATCGGCGCCGAGATCACCCAGGGCTTCCAGCTCTTCCTCGACCTCAACGCCAACAGCCTGGGCGGGCACCCCGTCACCCTGCTCACCGCCGACGAGGGCGAGAGCGTCAAGACCGGAAAGGCCGCCGTCGAGGGGCTGCTGAAGCAGGGCGTGCACGCCCTCACCGGCGTGGTCGACTCGAACGTCATGCTCGCCATCCGGGACACCGTCGAGCAGGCCCGGGTGCCGCTGATCGGCTCCAACGCCTCGCCGACCAGCCTCCAGAGCGTCGTCTACATCTGGCGGACGTCGTACGTGCTGGACGAGGCGGGCCGGGCGCTGGGCCGCTACCTGCGGGAGCAGCTCGCCCCGTCGGCACGGCTGGCGATCATCGTGCCGGAGAACGTCGGCAGCCAGGACGTGGTGCGCGGCTTCAGGCAGGAGTTCGGCGAGACCGACCAGCGCATCAAGGACCCGGTCACCTGGACGGGCGTCTTCACCAACCCGTCGAAGTCCGCGTACCGGGCCGACATCCGCAAGGCGCTGGACCGCAACCCCGACGCCGTGTTCTGCCACTTCGCCGGGCCGGCGGCCGTCGAGTTCATCAAGCAGCTGCGCGCCGAGGGGTTCAAGGGCAAGGTCTACGCCCCGGGCTTCCTCACCGAGGGCACGGTGCTCGAAGATGTCAAGGCCGAGGACGCGACGGGCATCGAGACCGCCCTCAACTACTCGGCCGACCTGAACAACACGGCCAACCGGCGGTTCGCCTCCGCGTACCGCAAGAAGCACGGCACCTCGCCCACCACCTACGCGATGGCCTCGTACGACGCCGCGCAGGTGCTCGACCAGGCGATCCGGGTCGCCGGCGGCACGCCCAACCCGCAGCAGGTCAACCTGGCGCTCGGCAAGATCGGCCAGATCGACAGCCCGCGCGGGGTGTGGCAGTTCAACCAGCCGCGCACGCCGCAGCAGAAGTGGTACCTGCGCGAGGTCCAGCTCGACGGCCAGGTGCTGTCGAACGTGCTGGTCACCGAGCTGGCCACGCTGGGCTGAGCGCCCCCGCTCGACCAGGCAGGGGTCGGCCTCCCGGACGGGAGGGGGCGCCCCCCGCGCTTGCCGGCGGATGGGATATCACACCCAGTTACAACAAAACAAAACCCA